>JAQVOR010000098.1 GCA_028702535.1 Bacteroidales bacterium | reverse complement strand
AAACTAAGGATTAATGAAAGTTTCCTGACAAAACAAATTTTAGACCTTGTCCCTAATCCGTGGATAGGTATGATACTTGGCAGAAAAGTAATTGAACTATTCATTAATAAATACGACAAAGAGACAGTATCATCAAATTTTGTTTTCATAATTGAGGAACTAAAAAAACATCTTGAAAAAGAAAGAGATAAAGCGGCTGAGATAATTTTTAAAAAAATGGTTAATAGCAAAGAATTACACTTCTTTTTAATAACTGACAAAGGCGGATTTAAAATTCCACCACGAATAAAAGTTAGGAGTAATAAACAACTGATAAGAGATAATAATACACCAATTCAACGGAGTTTATTTGACGTAGTGCCAGAAGAAAACATAAATGAACTTGAAAAATCGGTTGCTATCTATCTTGATAAACAAGAGAAATTACTTTGGTGGTACAGGAATATGTCCAAACAAGATTATCATATTCAAGCTTGGAAAAAGAACAAGATATATCCCGACTTTATTGCATCTGAAATAAACACGGAAGATGAAACAGATTACGGAAATGTTTATGTATTAGAAACAAAAGGTTTGCATTTAAAAAATGATGATACAAAATATAAACAAGATGTATTTGAATTGTGTAACGAATTGGGAATAAAAAAAGCATGGAAAGAATTGGACTTGGATTTTCCCGACAAAAAGATACAATTTCAAGTTGTGTTTGACGATGAATGGAAAAATAAAATTAACAAAATATTTGTGTAATGCCAGCCCAAAAGCCATACACATTTACAATTCTCACGAGCCGATGCTTCAACCAAAAATTGTAAAAAAGTATGTCTTGCCAACGCTGACAGAGAGGCAAGAAGAATAAAGCACGCAAACCTAATAATGTGCATAAGTCATTGAGTAGTAATTGGTTAATTGAAAGTGAGTACCTATAATATACATAATATACATATCAGCAATTTGACAGTGAAGTGCGTTGAAATGCCCAACGCCTCATAGTGTGCCAAGAAGCAACAGTTGGCATTATATTTCTGTTGCATGCTGTAAATAAGATGGTGGAAGCCAGTTGTAAGGTCGAACCACCGCTTTCGCTGTACAGGCAGAGGAAGCAAACCACCTAAAGGTGCTTTGGTAAAGAGCCATGGTATTGAGCGTTTAGGAAAAGACGTACCACGAGTACGTTCAGGTATGGGTATAGGAGTTGAATGTAAATGAACCATTGATGAGGGGTCGAGAAGTTGCTACCTTCAGTCAAAAGCCACGGAGTATGAAACGGGGTTATAAGTATAGCGATTACCTGTATACTGGTTATGCGGCTGGCGTCCTACAAATGGCAAGAACTATACTTGGGCTTATTTACGGAACTTGGGAACCAGCATGATGATGTTAAGAGAAACGCACAATAGGATCAACCTAGAGGCAGAATATCGAAGTGTCATGTTGGGGCAGACTAACTCGTAGTAGTGATGAAGTTCTTGTAATGAGGATTGAGCGAAGGGGTTAGCTAATATATCTGAAATATTTGCCAACCAGAAATGGGATGAGCTTTCAAATTTTGGTTATATTAGAAGAGCCGTATGACGGGAGACTGTCAAGTACGGTTCTGTGAGAGGCTTAGGGTGAAATTCCCTTTGCCTACTCGATGTCAAGCACATTTGCAAGTCGCACAAGCCGACACACGACCAAAACTTGCAAAAGAGCTTGTCTACCCAAACGCACGGACAGAAAATATGCAGCAAAAATAAAAGATAGAATGATGAATGACAAGAACGGCCAGCTTGTAACAAGCGGTATATTTTATTGCCGAGATAGTGCTGAAATCAAAGGCAGTAGCTCGCTTAAAACTTCATCTCGGTTTGACAGTAAAGTGCTCCGAAATCGGCAACAAAACATACCGCAACCGTCAGACTGTCTAAAAACCCATCTTTATTAATAATTAATTGTTCATAAAATATGCTTATTTTATTTTGTTAATCCTCTGGTAATTAGTATATTTGCTGTATGAAATACATTAATGGAATATCTCGTAATCAGTTAGTAGTATTTCCTCAAACTATGGATTTGTCAATAAGCGAAAACAACGAAGTACGTCTTATTGATTTGTTTATAGATAGTTTGGATATTAACAAAATGGGCTTTAAAAAGATTATATGGAAGAAGGTCGTCTGGTCTATATCCTAAGGATTTAATTGAGCTTTTTTGAATAATATTCTAAAAACAGTATGTGTAAATAAATATCCCATTATTTCCCTACAATTTTCTTTGTTTTAAAAATATTATTAGAAGAAAGTTAGATTCGGTTTTAAAAGAAGAACACACACTAATTATATTATGCGGGCAGGCTCCTTTCAGCCACACAGGGTGTGCATAGGGTTTTAAATTTTCACACAGAATCACACATTCACACAAACCCCGTATTTATACTTACTCCTCTGGTTACTTATACTCCCTGATTTACAGTATTTTCAGTCTTACACACCTAATATTTAAAGCCTACTTTTGTCGAAATAATAAAATTTAGATGAAAAACTATTACGAGCTTCTATCCACAGATGTTCGATTTCGAGAAGGGCTTACAGCTTGCATGAATTGTGGTGTTTGTACTGCAATTTGTCCTGCTGCGGAGTTTTACAAGTATGATCCACGACAGATTTGTAATATTGTACAAACTCGTGATGATGATAAAATTGAAGCTCTTTTAAAAAGCGATACTATTTGGTATTGTGGGCAGTGTATGTCATGTAAAGCTCGATGTCCTCGTGGTAATGTTCCAGCAATGGTAATTTCTGTTTTAAGAAGATTTTCGCAAGAACTTGGTTTTTTTACCGAAAGCGAAAAAGGAAGACAGCAATTTGCAGTTAAACGTACAGTTGGCGACAATATCATTAATACTGGTTATTGTGTGCATATCGATAGTGTTACCCCAAAATTGCATCCCGAACAAGGACCTGTGTGGAAATGGTATTACGAAAATGCCGAAGAGGTTGCTGATAGATTAGGAGCTAATTATAATAAAGAAGGTGGTGGTGCTTTGAGAAAAATATCTCAAGAAAATCTCGACGAAGTTAAAAGAATCTTTGATGTTACTGGTGGAACGGATTTATATAAACATATAGAAACAGCTAGCAAAGCTCAAGCAAAATTAATGAAACTTGGATTTGATGATGTAGGAACGAATAATGAGTATTTCTTTCATACTTATATCGAAAATTCTGATAATCATCAAAAATAAAATATTGTATGGATAATAAAAAGAAATATTTTTGGAACGAATATCAGAAAGAAATTGCTGATGATAACTATTATTACGAACGTAGCTGCATTAGACAATCTTTTTTCCCAGGTTCCGAAACTGCATTCCTTAAAATATTGAGAGATGAACTTGGTAAAACTATTATTGATGACCAAAATCAACATACATGTACTGGTATAGGATATCATTCAGATGTGGTACAGTTTGACACTACGATGACTATTTGTGCACGACTTTTTTCGCTAATGACAGATAAGGAATTAAAAAATTTTGTCCCTTCTTGCGTAACATCATTTGGTATTTTTACCGAGGTTTTTGAAACTTGGCAAGAATTTCCCGAAGAGTTAGAGAAAGCTAGAAACTTTTTGAGAAAAGCAACAGGTAGAGAATTTAATATTCCCGAAAATATTTCCCACCCATCTGATATTATTTATAAATATCGTAAAGAGCTTAAACAAAAAATGAAATATCAGCTTGTAAACCATAAAACTGGCAAACCTCTCAGAGTTGTTGAGCATATAGGCTGTCATTATGGTAAAATATTTACAAAACATGCAGTTGGTGGAGCAGAATTTCCTCAAGTTTTGGCTGGTATGATAGAAGAGTGGGGCGGAGAGGTAATAGATTATCCCGAAAGAAGACATTGTTGCGGTTTTGGGTTTAGACAATATTTAGTTATGGCAAATAGAGGTTATTCTGTTGCAAATACTAAGAAAAAATTTGAATCAATGGAGCCGTATAAACCAGATTTCGTTCTTACAAATTGTCCTGGTTGCACAATGTTTATGGATAGATGGCAATATACAATTGCCGAAATGGAAGGAAAAACTTATGACGAAAACGGAATGGGTATCCCTGTATTAACTTATGAAGAGCTTACAGGATTATTGTTAGGATATAACCCCTGGGATCTTGGTTTACAAGTGCATCAGATACAATCAGAGGCTCTTTTAGATAAACTTGGGATTCCTTATGACCCAAAAGATAAATTTGTTGGAAAATCAGGAAAATTTATTGGGCAACCAGAAAAACCCGAAATTTTAAAAGTTGATTATGATGGATAAAAAAGTTTTGATAATTGGAGGTGGTCCCGCTGGAATTGAAACCGCTTATAGTCTTGCATTACAGGACGTTAAGCTTGTCCTGATAGAAAAAGATGCAGATGTTTGTGGAAATATTAAAAATTGGGATAAGCTTTTTCCAGACTTTAAAAATGCTAGTGAAGTTAGAGAAAAATTAATCAGAAAATTAGAACATCCAAATATTGAAATAATTACTAATACAGAAATTACAAAATTATATCCCGAAGGAAATTCATGGTTTGCGAAAAATGATGCTGAAAAAATATTTGAAGCTGATGCAGTATTATTAGCAACAGGTTTTGAAGTTTTTGATGCAAAACGAAAAGAAGAACTTGGTTATGGCATTTATGATAATGTAATTACTTCGGTTGATTTTGAGAAAATGTATAAATCTCGCAAAATTCTAACTTCTGAAGGAAGAGTACCTCAACGTATTGCTTTTTTGAATTGTGTTGGAAGTCGAGACGAGAAAGTCGGAAATCATTATTGCTCAAGGGTTTGTTGCATTAACGCTGTTAAACAAGCAATTGAATTTAAACAGCTTGTGCCTGATTCTAAAGCTTACTGTTTTTATATGGATATGAGAATGGCTGGTCAGTTTTATGAAGAGCTTTATAGAAAATCGCAAGAGGAGTATGGCGTTACTTATATTCGCGGAAGAATATCAGAAGCTGCTGTTACTATGGATAATAGAATTCAGATTAAAGCTGAGGATACTCTAAGTGCATTGCCTATGAAAATGACTGTTGATCTTTTGGTGCTTATGGTGGGCATTGAAGCATCGGCTGGAACGACATTGTTGAGCGAGCAAAATAATGTTTTGGGACTTTATGGATTTGCAAAACCTTTGGGCTTGTATTCTGAGGATAACATGACTGCGAAATCAGGTTTATTTTTGGCAGGAACTTGTAAACGTCCTTTAACTTTGCCCGAAACTCTTGCAGATGCCAGATCGGCAACAACCGATATTATTAGGTATTTAAAAACTACTAAATGAAGCACTGGGGATTTAAAATTTCAAAACCACGAGTTTTAGACTTTGATACAGCTAACTTAGACGCTTATAATCGACTTATAGAAAAAGTACCATCGGCTCACAGATGTTTGATGTGTGGTGCATGTACTGCAACTTGTACCGCAAACTTACATACCGAATTTAATTTTCGCAATTGCCATTTAATGTTTCGTAGAGGCCAATTCGATGGACTTGCAGAGGAACTCGATAAATGTATGTTGTGTGGAAAATGTAAGCTTGTTTGCCCACGTGGTGTTAATACACGTGCAATAATTTATAATTTGAGAATTGTTCTTAGTGACCTAAATTATAAAAAAATAGAATCATGAATTTCCATCCGTTTATATTACCATTCGCAGTAGGAGCAATTGTTTTATTTGTTATTATTATTTATAAATATGTTTCGTGGATAAAAAACCTTGATCGTAAACAAAAATATTTTGTCAATAAGAACATGTTTACATTTAAGACAATACAAGCAATAGGTGAAGTTATTCGCGAAGCTTTGATCCATCGTAATATTTATAAAAAAAATCCTGTACTTGGATATATGCACATGAGTCTTGCATTTGGTTGGTTTTTGCTTATAGTTGTTGGTAAGATTGAATCTTCATTTTACGCAGGAACATTTTTCGAAGAACCCTGGTTAGCTATTTTCTTTAGATATTTTGCAAAAGAACCGCATAATTACTTTATGGCTGCCCAGTTTACTTTTATAATGGATTTTTTATTATTGGTAGTATTAAGCGGAGTCTTTTTGGCGATTATGAAAAGAATGCGTTCAAAGTTTTTAGGAATGAAAAAAGCGACTAGACATAGCACTTTCGATCGGATAGCTCTTTCTGCGTTATGGTGGGTTTTTCCTTTGAGATTGTTAGCCGAAAGTATAACTGCGGCTATTTCTGGTAATGGTGGGTTTTTAACAGGTTCCTTGGGCAATTTGATGTCAGGTTTGCCTGTTCAAGCTCTAGAATTGCCGCTCTGGTGGGCATATTCAATAGTTTTGTTTGCATTCTTTGTAGCATTGCCGTTTTCTAGATATATGCATATCCCAACAGAAGTTGTTTTGATATTTCTAAGAAAATGGGGAGCAACGGCAGGAGAACAATACTCAGGTTTTTCTGATATCCAAATTAATGCATGTTCTCGATGTGGAATTTGTATAGATGCATGCCAGCTTAATTTTGCTGCTGATATTAATAATGTCCAATCGGTTTATTTTATTAGAGACACTCGATATGGAAAACTTACTGATGATATTGCAAATAATTGTCTCCTTTGCGGAAGATGCACAGAGGCCTGTCCTGTTGGTATCGAAACAACATTAATTCGTCAACAATTGCGAAATAAAGCCGAGATACCAGGTAAACATTATTATGATTATGCTGATACTGTTGATTGTGAATCAAAACCAGAAGTAGTATATTTTGCTGGCTGTATGTCGCATCTTACGCCAAGTATTATTATTTCTATGAAAAAAATATTCGAAGCTGCAGGCGTAAAATATTGGTTTATGGACGAAGAAAAAGGCTTATGTTGCGGAAGACCAATGCGACAACAGGGATTTGTGCAGCAATCAAAAGATTTGATTAGTAAAAATATGAGAATGATACACTCGTCTGGAGCAAAAATATTGGTAACATCTTGTCCTATTTGTTATAAATCTTTTAGAGACGAATATGTGTTAGAAATTCCTGTGTTTCATCATACAGAATATATCGAAACACTAATAAATAGTAATAAAATCAAACTACATAATTCGGGTAAATCTATTGTATATCACGATCCATGCGAATTGGGTAGAGGTTGCAATATCTATGACTCACCACGTGAGGTGCTTAAAAAGATAGGCAAATTACAGACTTCCGAACTTGAAAGAGAAAATTCTTTGTGTTGTGGTGGTAGTTTGTCTAATTCTGTGATAGATCTTGCTACTCAAACAAAAATTAGAGATCACGGTCTCGAAGTTTTAACCGAATCAAATCCCGATATTCTTGCGACTGCTTGTCCGTTATGCAAAAAGTCTTTTGTGCATGGAAATAAAGCAATAGTACAGGATATAGCAGAGATTGTTGCGGTAAATATTATAGCTGAAAAGCAAAGCAAAAAGCTACAATTAACTAAAAACATTAATGAATTTGAGGTAAATTATAAATAAATCAATAAATTTGACACAAAATTAAATTATTATGATAGACATTTTTGATAGATTAAAAGAAGCTAGAGGACCATTAGGTCAGTATCAACAAAAAGCAGAGGGGTATTTTATGTTTCCCGAACTCGAAGGTGAAATTAAACCACGTATGATGTTTCAAGGACGCAAAGTGCTAACTTGGAGTTTAAATAATTATCTTGGTTTAGCAAATCATCCCGATGTACGTAAAGCTGATGCTGATGCTGCTGCAAAATATGGTATGGCATATCCAATGGGTGCTAGAATGATGTCAGGGCAAACAAAACATCATGCTGAATTAGAAAACAGATTGGCAAAATTTGTTAATAAAGAATCCGCTTTTCTTCTTAATTACGGTTATCAAGGCATGGTTTCTCTTATAGATTCTTTAGCAACTCGTAATGATGTTATTGTATATGATTCTGAATCTCATGCTTGCATTATGGATGGTATCTTCCTTCATAAGTCTAAAGGTGGTAGAAGCTTTGTTTTTCCACATAATGATATTGAGCGTTGTGGTAAAATGTTGAAATTTGCTACTAAACATGCAAACGAAAATGGTGGTGGTATTTTGGTTATTACCGAAGGCGTTTTTGGAATGGCTGGTGATTTAGGCTATTTACCAGGAATTATAAAATTAAGAAAAGATTATAAATTTAGATTATTAATTGATGATGCTCATGGTTTTGGTACTATGGGTAAAACAGGTTCTGGTGCGGGCGAGCATTTTGGAGTACAAGATGAAGTTGATATATATTTTGCTACGTTTGCAAAATCAATGGCAGGAATAGGTGCGTTTTTTGCTGCTGATAAAGAAATTGTTGATTCTTTAAAATATAGCATGCGTTCACAAATTTTTGCGAAATCATTGCCAATGCCAATGGTGTTCGGTGCTTTTAAACGTCTAGAAATGCTGCAAAATGAACCATCACACAAAGAAAACTTGTGGAAAATTGCAAAAGCATTGCAAAATGGTTTGAGAGAAAATGGTTTTGATATTGGTGCTACTGAATCTCCTGTAACTCCTGTGTATTTTAGCGGTTCTGTGCCTGAGGGTACTAATATTGTGATTGACCTTCGTGAAAATCATAATATTTTCTGCTCTATTGTTGTATATCCAGTAGTACCTAAAGATGTTTTGATGTTGCGTCTCATTCCTACCGCAGACCATACTTTAGAAGATGTGAACGAAACAATAGAAGTGTTTAAGAAAATAAAAGTTAATCTCGAAGCAGGAAATTATAATACTGAAGAGATGAAATCAATGAAAATCGGATAAATTCTGGTTGGAATTCTAATATTTATATAAAAAAACGGAGTTCAATTATTTTATGTGTAATTTTACTTCGTTTTTAAAATTTAAAACTTAGCTTATGAAAGATGATAGTAAATATTATTTGAAATGTGTAAAATGTGAACATATTACTCCTGATTTTGGCGTTTGGTTTGAGCAAAACCAAGTTTGTCCAGAATGTGGTAGTAATCGTTCAGAAGTTTGGTATAATAGTGATTATAAAGAGTTACCCTTAATAATTAAAGGTAATCCGATAAGTTTTTGGCAGTATTTTTATTATTTACCACTTTCAAGACAAGAAAATGTTATTTCAAGAAAAGAAGGAGCCGTTTCCTTACAAAACTGGTGGTTTCTTGAGGATTTTGCTAAAGAAAAGTATGGCTTAGATATAAATGTACAGGTTTATCGTAATGATTTGAATGGTGGAACTGGAACTTTTAAAGACGTAGCCGCTTCATTAGCTGCAAGTATCTTTAAGGAGCATGATATAAAACAATATTGTGTTGCGTCTACTGGTAATACTGCAACATCTTATGCAAGATATTTATCAATTGCCGGCATTAATTGTTCTGTTTTTATTCCTGATAATGCTTTAAAAGCCTCCGAAGCAATGATTAGTGCTTTTGGACAGCAAGTGTTTAGAGTAAAAGGCGATTATACAAAAGCAAAAAAAATAGCAGCCGAATATTCAAAAAAATATAATATCCTTATTTCGATTGGTAATATTGATCCTATTAGAGTAGAGGCAAAGAAAACAATGGTTTTTGAATGGCTTCGTTATTTGGATCGTATGCCCGATGTATATATACAGGCGGTTAGTGGTGGAACAGGTCCAATTGCAATCGATAAAGGTATTCGTGAAATAAAATCAATTTATCCAGATCTTAAAAATCCAAAATTTATTATGATACAACCCGATGGTTGCGACCCAATGGTACAAGCATGGGAAAATGCCGAAAAAGCTGGCTTCCCCAAGGGATTTGAAAATGAATATCCGATAATTGATAATCCTCAAACTGCCGTACCAACTTTGGGTACAGGACATCCTGCAACATATCCGATTATTGCAAAACTTGTGAAAAATTCGGGGGGGACATTTATTAGAATGAAAGAATCTAAAATGATTGATTACGCTAAACTTGTAGCTTTTGAAAGAAAAGTAATTCTTGGACCAGCATCAGCTGTTTGCATGGCTGGTTTTTTCGCCGCTCTCAAGAAAGGTTTAATCAAAAATGGAGAAACTGTTCTTATTAACATTGGCGAAGGAGTGCGTAGAGCTCCCGATTTTGTTAATGAAATGATATACACTACTAAAAATGTTGATAGTGTAGATGAATGTAAACCTCACATGATTGATGATTATCGTAAACAACTTTGGAATGCAGTAATTGAAGACTAAGTTTGAGATCTTTAGAACATTGATTTTATTAATAAAAATCAATGTTCTATTTTTTTTTAATAATTATGCAAAAGATTCTAAATAAAGTAATATGGATAACTGGGGCATCCTCAGGTATAGGTGAGGCATGTGCTTATTTATTTGCCGAAAAAGGAGCAAGATTAATTTTAACTGCTACAAAAGTAGATAAATTAAAAAATGTTAAATCAAAATGTATTGAACTGGGTGGCAATTGCGAAATTCTTCCTTACGACCTTGCTGATATTCAAGGTATTGATAAACTTGTAGAAAATGCACTTGCAGTTTATGGACGAGTGGATATACTTTACAATAATGCAGGAATTAGCCAACGGGCAACAGCAGGTGAAACGCTTTTTAAGGTTGACCAAAAAATTATGGATGTTAACTTTTTTGCACCAGTAAAAATTACAAAGTTATTATTACCTAAAATGATTGAGCAGGGTGGAGCTACTATTGCCGTAACCACTAGCATATCTGGGCGGTTTGGGTTTCCTCTAAGATCAGCATACTGCTCATCTAAGCATGCACTTTATGGCTTTTTCGAAACTCTACAAGCCGAATATTATGAGCAAAATATTAGAATTGTTTTTGTCTGTCCTGGAAGAGTACAAACAAATGTGTCTCTGTCAGCTTTAGATAAAAATGGTAATACGCATTCGCAAATAGATGCAGGACAAGCCGGTGGAGTTACTGCTGATAAAGCTGCAAAAAAGATTGTCAAGGCAATAATAAAACAAAAACCCGAAGTCCTTGTTGGTAGAAAAGAGCTTCTAATGCTTTACATTAAAAGATTTCTACCGGGATTGTCAAGAAAATTAGTAAGAAAAATAAAACCAATGTAAAATGGATAAATTTGTAATTAGCGGAATTCAACAAATAGGTATTGGAGTTGAGGATTTCTCGAAAGCCTGGAAGTATTACATCGATGTGTTTAATATGGATGTTAGAATACTTGAAGATGATACAGTGGCCGAGTTAATGTTACCTTATACTGGAAATAAACCTCAAAAACGTCATGCGTGTATCGCTATTAATATGCAAGGTGGGGGAGGATTTGAAATTTGGCAATATTCGGACAGAAAGCCAAAAAAAATAGATTTCGATATTCACTTGGGAGATTATGGAATATTTGCTGCAAAAATCAAAAGTCGAAATGTAAATCTTACTTATGAACTTTTTAAGGCAGATCCAAATATTACTATTATAGGCGAATTGCATAAATCAATTGATAATTGTCATACATTTTTTATTAAAGATCCGTTTGGCAATGTTTTTCAAATTGTTCACCATAAATATATTCTTCGTGACGAGAAACGTTCTACTGGTGGACCTGTTGGTGCTATTATTGGTGTAAGTGATATCGAAAAATCATTGACCGTTTATAGAGATATTCTAGGATATGATAAAATTGTTGCTGATGAAACTGGGGTTTTTGATGACCTAAAAGCATTGAACTCAGGCGACCAAAAGTTTAGACGAGTTTTACTTACTCATTCTGAACCGCGAAAAGGTAGCTTTAGTAAACTGTTTGGTAATTCTTTTATTGAGTTAGTTCAAGCAATAGAGAGAGAACCACGTAAAATTTATGAAGGTCGTTTTTGGGGAGACCCTGGGTTTATTCAGGTTTGCTATGACGTTAGAAATATGGATGCTTTGCGTAAGCATTGTGAGAGCAACGGACACCCTTTTACTGTCGATAGTGCTGTAAAGGATGATAATGCAGATTCATTTGATATGGGTAATGCTGCAGGGCGTTTTACGTATATCGAAGATCCTGATGGCACATTAATAGAATTTGTGGAAGCTCATAAAATCCCTTTGATAAAAGCATTAGGATTAAACTTGAATCTTCTTAAAAGAAATCCTGAAAAATCGCTCCCAATGTGGATGCTTAAAGCATTACGTTTTAGTCGTGTCAAAAGTACAGACGTGTAATACGTTTTTTTTTATATTTGAGTGTGTTTTGATAAAAATCTAAGCGGAAATTATAATTTTAAAAACTTAGGGATTGTTAAACCATAAAGTATGGAGAATTGACGATTTTTTTCTGCAAAAACAGGGAATTAATTGAATACGACATAAAAGGCTAAAGTAACTGGTAATCAAGGATGGATTAGGAGTTCTGAATGTAACGTCCCTACGGGACTTTTAAAACACTGATTATTGT
>JAQVOR010000097.1 GCA_028702535.1 Bacteroidales bacterium | reverse complement strand
TAATTTCTATTTTGTACAGAGGACATAAACATGTTTAATTTTTTTACTGACGACATAAACTCAAACTTCAATAAAACATCTACTCTAAAACTTTTAGAGATTAAAAAAAATGCAAATACAAACGAGCGAAAGAACCACCAAGTTGTTTTTTAAAGCAACTAAATGTTTATTCCCCTTCGACAAAAGCTCACTTCGGCAGGCTCAGTGCATCGCCGCACATCGCCGCACATCGCAATGCATCGCTTCGCTCTGTGCATCGCATCATAAGTAAGAACAAAGTTTAGTGTTTTTATCATCATTTGTTTGTGGGTGTAAAGTTGGTAAAAGTTGAGAAAGTTTGAGTTACAAATCCGAGCGAGTTGGAGGAATTAGCAACACTTGGATTGCAAAATAAATCGGAGTGAGCAGCCGTGAGCTGGTGATTCTATTTGTATCATTTTGGTATTCTTTGACAAACCCTTGATTGTTTGATAATATTAGTTAAAACATCTGATTTTCTCATGAGAGTTTTATTGAGCCATTTTTTTCCACAATTTAGTCGCAATTTCTTGAGCTTTTCTTACGACCTGATTTTCGTCAACTGTTTGGATAATTCTGTTTTTAACAATTAGTTTTCCATCCGAGATAACATCAGTTATAATAGCTGAATTAAATCCGAATAAAAAATGTCCGTAGAAATTGTCCATATTCAATGGAGTAGGAGACGCATAGTCTAAGACAACAAGGTTATTATCTCCATCTCCTTTAAAATTATTTAGTTTTAGATAATGATGAATATTTCGAAATCTTTTATAAGTAGAGTCGTAATTAATCTTATCATTTATTTGAGCAGCAAAGAATGCGAATTTTGCACTTTGTAACATATCACTGTGCATGCCGTCTGTGCCTAACATAATATTGTTACCTAATCCTGTGCCTGAAAAATGTCCAACTTTGTTATTTAGGTTACTTTCCATATTTTGAACTACCCAAGAGTTGGAGTTTTTTATTAGTTCTATTTCGCAATGGTCAAGGTGAATGCAATGTCCAAGAATTGTTTTTGATGAATTAAGAACCCCAAACTTATGCAATCTGTTAATTACTCTTTTACCATAAGTTTTTAAGCAGTGTGCTTGGTCCGAGAGGTCTTCGGCAACATGAATATGTATTCCGGAATTGTAATTATTCATCAAAGTTACAGCATTTTCGAGAGTATTGTTTCCAACGGTAAATGATGCATGTAATCCGACAAGTGCTTGTTTATTTTTTAGATAAGATTCTGTTTCTTTTAATCCTTTATTGGTGATATTCATTCCATCTCTGTCAGATATTTCGTAGCATAGCAAATGTGACACTCCAATTTTCTCAAATGCATTGGCTATTATTTCTAAGGAACCTTCAACAGCAAAAGGAGACGCATGATGGTCGATAGCAAATGTGCTACCTGCTTTTGCACATGCAATAGCAGTTGTTAATGCACTATATTCAATCATTTCTTGGTCTAAACATTTGTCTAATGTCCACCAAACATATTTTAAAATTTCCTGAAAATTTTGGGGATTCTTTTTTGGTGCTCCCATTCCTCTCGATAGAGATGAATAAACATGATGATGACCAACACCAAATGATTTGGTTACAAGTTTCCCTGAACAATCAATTGTTTCAACATTTTTATAATTTTCAATTTCAGAATTTGAAATAAACGAAATATTATTGTCAATTCCTTTATTTACCAATATGCTAGTTTTAGAAAATTCTAAGCTTTGCCAATCAATATATGTTGCATTTTTTAATATTATCATAATTTTTATTTTGTTATTCCAATTATATGATAAAACTGTGATTCTCAATCTTCGATAAAAACTCAGTACATCGCAGTACAGCACTCTTCATTTTGAACTCTTATGGTTTCGGTTTACTAAAAGTTTATACTGTCAACCATTTTTATTCTTACTTTTATTTGTCAGCAAAAATCAGCAGATGTTTTTGTTGATGGGAACTCAAAGCATCTAGGCATATCGCTTGACCAACAAAAAAGTTGATTTACGCAGTTCTTTACTTTGGTAAAGATACTGTTTTTTTTTAAGTTGATATATTATTCTACTTTAAATTGTGTTTTTTTTAATACCTTAGATATTCGGAGAAAGGTCGACGCTACCCCTAACTCTTGAAGGGGAAAGCCGACGCTACATCTGGGGTGTCGTAAATCTATAAATAATCAATAATGTTTTCCCCCCATATATCAATTTAGAGCTATTTTTCTTTTTACAGATAATGAATCACATAAATTTTCAATTTTCCATTCTTTAAGCATCTTACATGTACAGGAATCGATTGCTTTTTTTATTTCATCATCTAATAAATTTGACGTGAGTGCTGGTATTATTAGAGCTAAATCGGTTATTCCATTCATGGGATTTTTACTTAACTCATTTTTGTATTTTCCGAATGTTGTTTCAACAATATCTGACGTACACACAAGCATTTTTAAATGCTTTCCTATCAAAACTGAATTTGTATTTAAATATTCTGTAAACAAGCATTTAAAATAGTTTTGTCTCTGTGTCTTTTTACATTTTTTTAATATTCGAGAACATTTTATTTTAGTGTTATTGCTTAACCCATTGTTTTTCAACAATATAGACAGTTCTTCAATTATCTCAATTATTTGACTCATCTCTTCAATAAACGATTTTTTATTGCCGACCCATTGCAATAGTTCTTTTTCCTCCTTGGTTAAATTGTCTTTTTCTAATGTCACTAAAACCTTCATTCCCCAATCTGTTAGAATATCAATATTTAAAAATCTTGATTTGGATCTTTGGTTTGGTGGTATAATGTGAGCATGTTTGCTACAACAAAGCTTTAGTCTCATTTCTCCCATCAGTTTAGTAAGTTCTATAAAATTGGCATCTTTCTTATACAGTTTTTTCAACATGATTGCTATTGCATGAGTAACATCATATGTGTGATTTATTTCAGATAATCGCAACGCTTTCTTTAACAGAGAACTTCCATCAGTTGTTGCATATACAACTTTGCCTAGCAATGCTTTGCTTTTCTCTAATTCTTCAAAAACATCCTCTCCTGTCCATTTCTTTTTCGATTTTACAATAATTGATTCCATATCTTGTATTCGCAGCGGTCTAGTAAAATCAACCTGATTGGATCTTACGCCTAAAATAACTAATAGCTTTTCTTGACCAATGCCTATGCTTTTATCCAAAATCAATATCCAATCATCAGCGATAACCTTAGTTTGATTGAGTTGATAATAGCCTATTTTTTTTACCCATAACATACCCGAAGAATATGATGGTGTGTTGCGTTCCAGTTCAATGCAAATGCTAAATATTTCAAATATGCCACTCATACTGCGAAAGCTAACCGAAGTCATAACTTTGGCAGAAACAAACAGCTTAATGATAGTGGTACAAAAGTGTGAGTTTTTTGGTTTGTCTTTTGTTAAATTTCGGTTATCTGATTTATCTTTTTTTTTACTGCTTTAAGGCAAGGCTAAGTTTTAGCACTCCTCACTCCCAACTCCACACTCTTTAATTTTTTATACGCAAGGAATATACAGATCTTTTTTTGGATTAATACAGAGGACAGGTATTCCTTTTGCATTAGCAATAATTGTTGATTCTGCAAATCCGAATATTTTATTCAAAAGAGTTTCATTTTTTGTGGTAAGAATTGTTAACATCATACAGTTGTGCTCTGCTGCATATTCTAAAGCGATTTTATTTATTTTTTTGTGTAAAGCTTGCTGCTCATATTTTGTACTTAGAAGGTCAAATTTGTCAAAAAATCTAGTTGCAAAAAGAATATTGTTACTTAAACGATTGTCATTAGATTCTTTGTAAATGATGTCAATATGAGTTAAGAGATTTTTAGCAAAATATGTAACCCAACCAGTTTTCTCTTTCATTTCTTTGCGTACTCCTAATGGTAGCACAATGTTTTTTGCTAATCCTGGTACTGGTGAGTTTTTCTGTACAACAAAATAAGGGATTCGTGATTTTCGTATGATTTTTGCGGCTGATGCTCCCGATAAAAATTGTGGGTCATTTTTGCCATGAGTTCCTAATACAACTAAAAAAGCATCGAGCCTTTCGGCTTCTGAATTTATTATTGTGCAGTTACAGCCAGCTTCGGTATAGAAACTACAATCAATATTATGGTCTTTTTGTATTGTTTCACAATAGGTATATAGAGTTTGCTTGACTTCTTCTTTTGTATTTGATTTATCAAAATAATTGTAAGTGTTTTCGTTAATAACATGCACTAAGTGAATTCCTCTTTTGAATTTTTTCGCAAGATAAATTGCCCATTGCACACTTTTTTCACCTACTTCTGTAAAGTCGGTGTAAACTAAAATGTTTTGAACTTTTTTATTTTTCATTTGTTTTATTAAATTGCGAAAATAATTAAAATATTAATAATTAACAATTAAATAATAAATTTGATGAAACCAAAAATTCTCAATATTAATGATTCTGTGAAATGGATTGGAATACTCGATTTCGATATTAAAACCTTCGATATTGTTATGGAAACCGAGTATGGAACAACTTATAATTCATATTTTATTGATGCAGAAAAAAAAGCTATTGTTGAGACTGCTAAAGAAACATTTAGCGATGAGTATATTGATAAGGTAAAATCTGTAACAAATCCCTTAGAGATTGAGTATATTATTTTAAATCATACCGAGCCGGACCATACGGGAAGTTTGACGAAATTGTTAGAAATAGCTCCAAATGCAATAGTTGTTGGAAGTGGTCAAGCTATTAAGTATGTGCAGGATATGCACGAGGTGGATTTTAAATCTCAAATTGTAAAGGATGGTGACGAAATTAGTCTTGGTAATAAAACTTTAAGATTTATCAGTGCTCCAAATTTACATTGGCCCGATTCTATTTTTACATATCTTGTTGAAGATAAAATATTATTTACCTGCGATTGCTTTGGTGCTCATTATTGTTCAAACGAAATGTTTGATGATTTAGTTGGTGATTATCACGATGCATTCAAATATTATTTTGATGTGATATTAAAACCTTTTAGCAAATTTATGTTAAAGGCTATCGAAAAAATCAGACCTTTAGAGATTGATGTTATTGCAACTGGTCATGGTCCAATTTTACGAAAAAATCACAAGAAAATTATTGATTTATCTGAACAATACGCAAAAGAATACATAAATGCAAGTGAGCGTCAGAAAAAGCGTGCGTTAATCGCTTATGTTTCGGCTTACGGTTATACTGGAGAAATGGCTCATGCTTTGGCCGAAGGAATAAAATCTGCTGGAGATATTGATGTTGATGTATTAGATATTGAAAAGATGGATATTGGCGAAATTGACTCAAAACTTGTTCTTGCTGATGCAATTCTTGTCGGAAGTCCAACTATTAATCAAAATATTTTATTGCAGGTTTATAAACTTTTCGCTTTAATTAATCCAATTCGTGATAGAGGTAAACTTGCTGCTGCTTTTGGCTCTTTTGGCTGGAGTGGCGAAGGAGTCGGTATTATCGAAGCTAATTTAAAATCATTAAAATTAAATGTTGTAACATCTCCAGCAGCAATGAAATTTAGACCAGATTCTAATCAAAAAGACGAACTTATTAAGTTTGGAAAAGAGTTTGGGGAGAAAATGTAATTCGGTGATACGGTTCACGGTTTGCAGTTTACGGTTCGCAGTATGTTGATTGTTGATGCCTGAATATGGTTGACCACTTTTTTTTATTTTTCAACCATTTTTGCAAAGAATACATTTAGATTCTGAGCAGCTTTCTTGCCCTGTATTTTTGAGGACTCGATGTCCTCAAAAATCAGAGTTTTAATTGTTTTTGCACCGAATGACTTTTTCATCGTCGCAGTTTCTTGCAAAGGCAAATATAATAAACTTTTTTCAAATTGAATAGGAGTTTTCCTTTTCAACTTAATATGAGGCTTCTCATAGTTGTACATTTGCACTGCCCAGTCAACTTCTTTGATTAATTTCTCATAACTATCTATGTTTTTATATTTTAAATAGTTGTTCTTAATAACCCCATTTACTCTTTCTGCTTTTCCGTTTTCATAAGCATTTTTGCACATACTATTTATGATTCCGACATCTGAAGTTATCTTCAAAAAAACATCTGCATAGTATAGACCGCCACCATCAGAATGAAAAATCAATCCCCGTAAATCAATGTTTTTTCTGGTTTTTATTGCCATTTTTAAAGCAGGCAAAGTGGTAAATTCTGTTAGTAATCTTTTTGAAATACTATATCCTATTATTCTTCGAGAATAAGAGTCGATAATAAATGTTATGTAATAAAATACTCCTTTTATTTCATAATAAGTTATATCACTTTGCCACACTTGATTTAGCCTTATTACTAATAGATCATTGAGAAGATTAGGGAAACGTTTTACGCCGCTACTATCAGTAGTTATACAATGATTTTTTTTACGTTTTATCACAAATCCCGATTGTTTACAAAAATCTTCAAATTTATCTCGCCCCATAAAATCAGGATTAATTTTAAAGTACAGATCTCTTAATCCCATAGTGGGATGATCTTCCCTAATATCTTCTATAAAGCGAATTAGTTGTTCGCTTGCATCTCTTAGTTTTTGACGATTATTAAGCATTTTATGAACTCCTTGACGACTTATCCCTATAACTTTATATAACTGATTTAAACTCATATTTAACTCTTCTCTGTGGAACCAGAATTATTCGATAGTTGATTGGAAAGCTTTTTTTTATATCGACTCCATACATCTCTTCAGCAATATCAATCATTTTATCTTTAAAATCAATAAGTAATTGTTTTTGACCGACTATTCTTTCCAGTTCTGCAACTTTTTTCTTTAGTGCCAGGAGTTCTTGTGTGTCACTTTCACTTTCTATAATTAATTTTTCTCGTTTATCTTTCATAATACCATAATTTCTTATCCATTTATAAACGGCTGCATTTGAAACTTCATAAGCTTTGCAAATTTCGGAAACTTTTGTGATTCCAGTTTCAATTTCTCTAACTTTTTTAATTTTGAAGCTTTCACTAAAATTTCTTCTTTGTCGAGCTTCTGTTGTCAATTTGTAATTTGATTTTGTTGCCATAAATTTAACGTTTTAATTATAAAATTTAACTTTTAAAACGGTCAACCTATTTCAGGCATTGACATGTTGAGCTGTTCGGATGTTCAAAAATTTTGAAGTGAGAACAATAGAACAATAGAACAATAGAACAATAGAACACCTCGGCTTCGCTCGGTGCATCGCAATAGAACAATAGAACACCTCGGCTTCGCTCGGTGCATCGCAATAGAACAATAGAACAATAGAACAATAGAACACCTCGGCTTCGCTCGGTGCATCGCAATAGAACAATAGAACAATAGAACAATAGGGAGTAATGGACAAAAATAATGGTTTTTTAGAGACCTTATCTTGTAATGGACATTTTTAATGGTATTTATTTTCATCAAAACTAAGATTGTATTTTGTTTTTTCATTTCTTTGTTATGTCTGCATAAACGGAAGTAGGCTCTGCTGAGGAGCAACCTATCAGGGATAATGTAGATGTTCGACGAAAATGTCATTCAATGGATTGTGTGTATTCATAATCCATTGACATTTTTTGAGAACATTATACCTTCAAAAACCCATCAATTAACTTCTTTTTCCGTTTTAAAGACAATCCATTATGGTTTCTTAGTTTGTTTTTTAGATCAGCAAAATGCCCATCAATTGCATTAGTAGTGTTCGGAATGCCAAGTTCATAATAATCATACCAGTTGAATAGCCACGGCAAATTATTACATAGGCTACGATAAGCACTTCTTAATTTTTTATGAGTGTAAAAAGATTTGTTCGTTAATGGATTAACGGTTCTTTCCTTTAGAAATTTTTCCCATTTTTCAAACCATAAGTCTAATGCTCCAACAAACGATTCTTTGTCTGTTCGTTTCATTAAATCAACCACTTCCATCAGTTCTTGTGAGGCTTTAAGTTTTGGATTTTTAGTTAAATATCTTCGAATAATTGCAGATTGGTGAAATTGGCACATTTGCACCGGTATATCTGGAAAGCTTTTAATGAGCCCCTTTCTACCATCGCATGCAATTGCTATAATTGAGAAACCTCTATTTTGCAACTCAATAATTCCTTGCACATATAAAGCATTTGTTTCATGTTTTACATAATACTTGAGCAAGTTTTCTTTAGTTATTGAGTCTTTGAAGAGCATTACTCCAAAGTTACGCCCCCAATAAGTCGTATCCATTAGAACTATGACTTTACGAGCTTGAGGAACCACATTCTCTATTTCATAGGCATCTATTCTCCTTTGAATGGTCTTAATAGAACAATTGTATTGCTTCGCTAATTGTGAGTAAGTCTGCTTACCATAAGAGTATTTATTCCAAATCTCTTCGTTATTTATTCGATTACCACCTTGAAACTGTTTGCCACAAATTGAACATTTATACCTCTGAACCCCTTTTACAAAACCATATTTTTGAACAAATCCCTTATTACAGTAAAAGCATTTTTTTTATTCATAACCTTTGATTTGATTCAAAGGTAGTAATATTAAGCTTTACACAAGTTTTTACCATTATTAATGTCCATTAAGCCAACAATAGCAATAATAGAACAATAGAACAATAGAACAATAGAACAATAGAACAACAGAACACCTCGGCTTCGCTCGGTGCATCGCAATAGAACAACAGAACAATAGAACAATAGAACAATAGAACAATAGAACACCTCGGCTTCGCTCGGTGCATCGCAATAGAACAATAGAACAATAGAACAATAGAACAATAGAACAATAGAACACCTCGGCTTCGCTCGGTGCATCGCAATAGAACAATAGAACAATAGAACACCTCGGCTTCGCTCGGTGCATCGCAATAGAACAATAGAACAATAGAACACCTCGGCTTCGCTCGGTGCATCGCAATAGAACAACAGAACAATAGAACACCTCGGCTTCGCTCGGTGCATCGCAATAGAACAATAGAACAATAGAACAATAGAACAATAGAACACCTCGGCTTCGCTCGGTGCATCGCAATAGAACAATAGAACAATAGAACACCTCGGCTTCGCTCGGTGCATCGCAATAGAACAATAGAACAATAGAACAATAGAACAACAGAACAATAGAACAATAGAACAATAGAACAATAGAACAATAGCAATAAAAAAAACTGACAAGCCCCTTAATATAAGATTAAGTGAATCTGTCAGTTTCTATTTTTAAGTTTTATTACGAGTCTATAATTTACTGTTAACTAATTCAAGTACTTGTTTTTCGATTTCGAGAGCCTTTTTTTCAATTGCGGCACCTTCTTTAACGACTTTATTAACAAATTCTTTATCGTTGTAGCCTCCTGTATTTATTCTAACATTAAGATATGCTCCTTGTACGCCAGCTCTTGCAGCTATTGCACCCACTGCGGCATCGCTGATAGATGCTTCTAATCCTGTTTTCGCCATTTCTAACATAACTTCCATACTATTGCAACAAATTTCCATTGTTTTTAAAGGAATTTCGATAGCATATTTTGTTGCTGCTTGAATAGCTTGTGTGCGAATAGCTTTATCTTCATCATTAGATTTTGGTAATCCAAATGCTTCCATAATTTTTTTATAGGCATTTGTGTCTTCATCAACCATTTTTAATAATGTATCGTGATAGATTTTGCCTTTTTCTGCCCAGTCGCTATATTCTATCCATTTGTCTGTATGGCGATGCTTGTGAGCCGTTAGGTTTGCAACCATTGTTCCGAGTGCAGCACCCATAGACCCCATGTATGCAGAAACAGACCCTCCTCCAGGAGCTGGAGCATCAGAAGCAGTTGTATGACAGAATTTGACTAAATCCATATCAATTAGTCTTTCTCCGCTATCTTCTTCCATCATGTATTCTATGATGTTTTTCTTTGGATCAAAAGGTTTTAGTTCGTCAAGTCCTAATGATTTTACTGCAATTTTAATTATTTCTGAGTCTGCAATTCCTGTAGAACGGCCTTGTTTTTTAAGAAAATATTTTCCAGCATCTAATATTGCTTGTAAAGGCATAACACCAACAAGTTCCGATCCAGTTACACGCAATCCGTTAGCACATGCTCTTTCACACACTGTGTCAAATGCTACATGAACAGGCGTTACACTAATATCAGTAAGGTTCATTGATAATTGAGCTACGCCGTATTCTTCGATAAACCAGCCAATTGCTTTAACAGATTTTAGTAATCCTGGTTCGTTAACTTTGTTTCCGTTTTTGTCAAGCACAATTTTTCCTGTAACAGGATGTCCTTCACGTTTTACTCGGCCACGTTCGCGAACATCAAATGCTATTGAATTAGCTTTATGTACCGATGTTGTATTTAAGTTGATATTATAAGCGACTAAGAAGTTTCTTGCTCCAACTGCTGTTGCACCAGTTCTTTTTGTGTGTTCATTCCATACTGATGGTCCAAAATCTGGTTTCCATTCTGCTGTAGTTATCCTTTTTGATAAAGCTTCGTATTCGCCTGAACGACAATTAGCCAAATTTCTTCTTATTGGAGTTTTTGCAGCACTTTCGTAACAAAAAATTGGAATATTTAGCTCGTTTCCTAACCTTTCGGCTAATTTATGTGCATATTTTACAGTTTCTTCCATGGTAATATTAGAAACTGGAATTAAAGGACAAACATCTGTTGCTCCAAAGCGTGGGTGTGCTCCTTTGTGTTTGCTCATATCAATAATTTCAGATGCTTTTTTTACTGCCGCAAATGCTGCTTCGCAAACAGCCTCAGCTTCTCCTACAAAAGTTACAACAGTTCTGTTTGTTGCTGCTCCAGGATCAACATCTAATAGTTTAATTCCATCAACTTGCTCAATAACGTCTGTTATTTGTTTGATTATGGACATATCCCGTCCTTCACTAAAATTTGGTACACATTCAATAATCTGCTTCATCTTTTTACTGTTTTTATTTGATACAAATTAACGAAGAAATTGATTAATAACCTCAATTATTTTATAAAAAAAATCTGTTTTGTAGCATTTGGAATTGATAGCGGTTTTTCTTAAATTATTAGGTTTATTTTAAAGTGTTTTGAGTTTATTCGCTTACTATGGCCTCGATTACACTTAAAAAACCTCATAACTACTTATAGGCATTGGAGTATTTAGTCTGTCAAGTATTTTTTCTAATAGTATTCCTTCTTTTGCATCGTGTTTATAACCAAAAGTTGCTCTAACGCCATAAGAAATAAAACTAACCGCTCTGTCTAATGCGATTGGTAAACTGTCGCCTTGCATTAAAGCTCCTGTTAGTACACTCGTAAAACAATCTCCTGTTCCAGGGAAATCTGCTGGAATATAATCTATAGGCACTTTCCAAAACCTATTGCCATTTTTATTGTAAGCTAATACCGAGAATTGTCGTCCTGGATTGTGGTCAGGTGCACTGGTAACAACAACTATTTCGGGACCTGCATCTGCAAGTTTTAGCATCATATCTTTAATCTCTGTTTCTTCTGTCTTGATATTATAATCTTGTCCTAATAATAAAAACAACTCAGTTAAATTTGGAGTGATAATGTCTGCTTTTTTTATCAACGAACGCATTTCGACAACAATTTGATTACTAATTGATGAGTATTGTTTACCGTTATCTCCCAAAACAGGATCAATTACAACAAAACCGTTTTCTGTTTTAAATTCGTTTATCATATCTTCGACAATACAAATTTGTTTGTGAGACCCAAGAAAACCACTATAAATAACATCGAAACTTGCACCTAACTTTTTCCAATGTTCAATTATTGCCGACATATTATCTGTAAGATCAACAAAGTGATATCCATCATATTGACTGTGAGAGGAAAGTAATGCAGTTGGTAATGAACATACTTTTATTCCCATTGTCGATAAAATAGGAATTACAACCGAAAGTGAGGTGCGTCCGTAGCCCGAAATGTCGTGAATAGCTGCAACTCGTTTTACCGGTGATTGAACTTGCATATCTTTTATTTATTTTGTTTGTGCAATATTAAAAAAACAAATTTACAATTTAATGATAATAGTAATTTTAATTTTTAATTTGCGACTATCTTTTATACAAAATTATTTTTGTTTGATAAAATTATTAGAAACAAATATATTCTTTTATTGTAACACATTTGTCTATTTTTCTTGTTTTTTTAGACACTACTGCTTCGTTTTAATTATTTTAGGCTTATTTTCAATATATAAAATAATCTGTGTATTTTTGCACGAAACTAAATTCTATGATTAGGTTAAAAATTAGTTTACTCTGTTTTGTTTTGTTGTCGGCAATCAATTTGAGTGCGGTTGTAATTGTTAAACCTCAGGATTCTCAAATTTATTCATATAGTGGTGATAATCAGACACAAACAGTTGGAAAAGCTTGTAATTCTCCAATAAGAGTTTTGGTTACAGACGATGCTGGAAATCCTGTAAAAGGGCATGAGTTGATATTTAGGGTAATCTCTTTCCCAGAAAATGCAAGTGGGCATCAGATTGAAAATCAAATTGTTTATACCGATTCTGTTGGGCTTGCAATAAATTATTTTAAACTGGGAGATACTGAAGGGGATTA
>JAQVOR010000223.1 GCA_028702535.1 Bacteroidales bacterium | reverse complement strand
AGTTTAAACAGATTTCTCCCCGCCGGTTGGCGGGTCGAAATGACTGATGTTTGGTGGTGGTATAAGTCGGCGACAATTAACAGCAAAAACATTACTTATCTTGATGTTTGTTCGAGTTTCGAGTAATGTTTGTAAATTTTGAATGATTTTTTTATTACCAATTATAATTTTTCGTATATTGTAAGTTGTTATTTTAAATTAAGGATTTGTTTATTTAAAAATTATGAAATCATGAAAAAAACCAGCTTATTACTTATTGCAATTTTTAGCCTGCAATTGGCTTATGCACAGGATAATCCTGACACTAAACGAACCTGGCATTGGTATTTTGGACGCATGGCAGGACTGGATTTTTCAAGCGGTACTGCTGTTGCAGATTTTAATAGTGCTTCGTTTGGTTCTCCAGTCGGAATCATTTCAGATACTACAGGCGATTTATTGATGTACACTAATGATTATTATGTTTTTAACAAAAATCATCAGCAAATGCCTATTGGTAATGTTTTAGCAACGTATGATTATTCAACTCAGAGTATTATTGTTCCTAAACCAGGGAATCCTGATTTGTATTACATATTTTATTACGGAGCTTGGGGAAAATATAACGTAAATGGTCTGATGTACAGCGTTGTTGATATGACACTTGAAGGAGGCTTAGGCAATGTAATATTAAAAGATGTTATAGTGATGGACTCAATCAATTATCATCTTGCATCAATACAACATAGTAATGGGCATGATATCTGGCTTATAGTGTTAAAACAATTTACAAATCAATTCCATTCATACCTTCTAACTGATAACGGATTAGATACAATACCTGTTATTAGTGCAGCAGGACAAAGTTATTTTTATAATGTAGGCTTTTTAGATCCTTCGCCAGACGGAACAAAACTTGCTGCAACTTTTAATATGTATAATAATGAAAATAAAGGTGTTGAAATTTTTGATTTTGATAATACATCTGGTATTGTTTCTAACACTATTGCTTTTCAAACTTGTCCTGCAGGCTTTCATTGCAATGGAGCAGGAGTCCAGTTTTCTCCTGATGGATCTAAACTTTATTATATTGTCATTTATAATTCCAATCCTGGATCATATAATAACAGTACTGCATTATATCAAGCCAATCTTTCGTTAAGGGACTCGGCACAGATTGTTAATTCTGTAGTTTTGATTGATTCTGTATTACATGAACCTTATTGGCAGAATTTGAATATTGGTGCAACTTATGATATACAATTAGCATCAGATAAAAAAATTTATTTAACAAAATATCCTAAACCTTATGTAGGGGTAATTAATTATCCAAATTTAGCAGGTTTAGCTTGCGAAGTTATTGACAGTGCAGTTTATATTGATAACGGAACAACTAAGTATTGTGATTTTATTTTTCCAAGTTTCCCTAATTATTTTATGCCACAAGACCCAGTGGTTTCTGCAAATAAATATCAGGATATTGACAATAATATCCTGATATTTCCCAATCCATTCACAATTACAGCAACTTTACAAATAAAAAATTATGATGAGATAAAAAACTTCAATATTCGATATACAATTTGTGATATTTTTGGACATGAAGTTTACAGATCAAAAATACAAAATTCAGAAACTACAATCTGTAGAAAAAGCTTATCGAACGGAGTTTATTTTATTAAAATATTTTACGGAGATAATTTATACATTAAAAAAATACTATTAACTAACTAATTTAAGCAATTATGAAAAACTTATATACAAAAGCAATAGTAGTAATGATAATTACTCTATGCACAGTTCAGTTATTGTCGGCACAGGGCAATAATTACAAATTAGACGGTAATAATAATGGAACATCAAACAGTAAGCTTGGTTTTACCAATGCTGCTAATCTAAAATTTATTACCGATGGTTTGGTTCGTCAAACTATAAGTAAAGAAGGTGATGTTATTATTGAGAATAACTTAAAAGTGGCAAACGGTAAAATAATGGTAAATAGTATGGATATTGGGCGAATTTTACCTCCCGAAGGAGACAGTATTATTTATTTCGGCGAACACACTATCCAGATTAATACTTTTAATAATAGGATTTCGTGGACTCCAGTACAGATGCCACAACCATGGCCTGTGTTTTGGACAAGAGGATTAACAATAGCAAATGGTACATCAGCAGCAAGAGGTCTGAATTCAATGGCTTTTGGGAATAATGCAGTAGTCAACTTATGGGCGGATAATTCATTCGCAATCGGAAATAATGTAAATGTTTCTCTCAATGTTAAGAATTCTTTTGTAGTAGGTAATGGTCTTACAAATAATATTACAAATTCTTTTATGCTTGGTTGGAATGGAGTAACATTTTTTGCTAATCCTACACATGTTGGCATAGGAACAACAACACCTCTCACAAAATTGCATGTTGCAAACTCTAACGGTGTTGATGGACTAATAACCAGTGATCCACTTGCGTCTGCTGGTAGCGGGCCATTGCAAAATACAGATGGATTCGTTGTTGCAAATAATAACGGAACTATGTATAAAAAATTAAATTTTACAGGTAATTCATCTGATGTACTTCTTGGTAATGGGAGTTTTGGTGCTGCTCCACCTCCTTTAGGTGGACCTTTTTGGGAAATGGGTGGCAATAACAATGCTGTGCAACCCTTTAACAACAAGTTAGGTACAATAAATTTTACTGATTTAAATTTTATTGTCAATAATATTTCAAGGGAGTATATTCGTGCATCGGATGGTTTTATAGGTATTAATACAACAAATCCACAATCACGTTTGCACTTAAATGAAAATAATGCTGTTAAATTGTTTTCGCAATGGACAAATATAAATACAACTGGTGCCACCGCCACCGATGGTTTTCTTGTTGGCATTAACTCTGATGGTAGTGCCGAACTTAGGCAGCAGGAGGATTTGCCTATAAGGATATTTACAAATGAGGGTTCTTTGCACGAACAACGTATGATAATAAGCCATGATGCAAGCTTAAATGTTCCGCGTGTAGGTATAGGGACGGCAGCTTTATTAAATCCCCGAACATATTTGCATATAGGACAGGATATAAATGAAACAGGTTTTGGGTACAGAGAATGGATGAATGTAGGCGAGCTGGTAGTTGCTGATAAATCAGATAATATGT
>JAQVOR010000222.1 GCA_028702535.1 Bacteroidales bacterium | reverse complement strand
CTTAGTAAAAGAACTGTCGAAAAACATCGTGCTAATATTCTTGAGAAAACACAATGTAGAAATACCGCAAGTTTAGTGATGTATGCAATAAAAAATAGAATTGTAAAAGTTTAATTAAACCTTTTTTATTGTAAAATGATTAGTTTATTGTTTGTCAATATACTAAGTGTTTAAACAAGAAAGTTCGAGAGCAAAGCGAGTAATAACGCGGCTATTGGACATTATGGACAAACACTATTTAGTGTTTTTCGATTTTAGCAACACCTGTATATTCTCCCGAAATAATTCGCACAACATATATCGCTGGAGGTAAGTGATTTAAGTCAATATTAGTCAATAATTCTCCTTTTGTAGCATTAGCCTTTTGTTGATACACAAGTGAACCCAACATATTGTAAATGTTGATTGTCGCTTTGTCTGAAGGTAGTGTACTAGCCGAAATGTTTATATCTTGTCTAAATGGGTTTGGAAAAATCGAAAAAGCAGGAGCAAGTTTTGAATTTCCCTTACAAAATGCTGACACTATCGGGCTGTATGAATAATCATTATTAAAATCAACTTGTTTAATCCTATAATAATTTGTTTCATTTTTGATGAACCCATCATCTCTAAAATTATAAGAAAGAATGGTATTACTATTACCTGCACCTTTCACGAATGCGATTTGTTTAAAACTTTTGGCATCCTCGGAGCGTTCAATTACAAAACCAGCATTATTAGTTTCGCTACCAGTTACCCAGTCTATTTTAATTGTGTTTTCAAAACAATCTGCATTTATGCTAATTAACTCAATTGGGAGAGGATTTTCATTGTTTTTTGAGCCATAAGTAATATAAGTTTGACCCATAGCCCCTACAGGCAATGTTGTAGAGCTTGTAATATGTCCGACATCATGCACAAGACTGCCAGAGCCATCCGCTCCTGCATCAACCCACATGGTTCCATTCCAATATGCAACGCATAAATCTGCTGGAGAAAAATTACTAGTAGTTCCATTACAAAAACTATGTTCACAGATTTCACTTGCTGTATGATTATTATCATTCCAAAAAAGAGTAACATCTGTAAAATTTTCTGTGGAGCTTACAAGATAAAACTCTCTATCGCTTACATGATGTAGTGTTGCGTCCATATTTCCACCATGCTCCCACCAATCTGGCATACCTACATTATCAAAAAAATACTCTATATTCACTGTTGTTGAAGCAGAAGGGGTAGATTTTATCGGAGACCAAACTACATAATTTTCATTATTGGCATCTCCATCCAAATCCCTAGAAATTACATCACCACACGGAAAAGTAAATTGAGTAGCTCCACTTTTTTCCATTTCACCATGAACAAAACTATTGGCATTTCCTGCGTTTGTTGTTGCAGTAGATTGAAAAATTAATTTGTTATTATTTGTGTTTAAAATCCCATTTGTAAGTGTAAGTTGAGACTTAATCTTCATATTGTCACTAAGGAGAATTTCACTATTATTTGCTGCCGAATTGTCAACAATAAGCCTATTAAAAGCACTACCTCCACTTCTAACTGTCTGCTGCGATGAACCGTTAAAAGTTACGCTACCATTTGCCCCTTGATTAAATGTTGCAGGTGAAACATTTATCCAGTTACCAGATATTTCTAAACTGTTTTCATAATAAAAAAGTCCAGTTGCTACAGAATTATAGAGGTTTGCAAACTTTACGGTTGTTCCAGCATCAATATTAATTTTTGCCCCAGTATTGGTAATTGTTTGACTACTCCCAATAAAACACAGCACATATAAAATTGTAAAAAGTAATATTCTCTTCATAATTCATGCTTTTATCAACTACAAATATAATGATTTTTATACACGACAACAAGTTTTTTTTTAATAGTAACAATAATATTTAATACACATAATATTAGAAAAGCCCTAAAAGTACAAAAATACTACTGTTTTATTGTTTGATAATCTCATAACGTAGCTTACGTTTAGATGTTTTTTGAATCAGAAGTTTCGAAATTAGTACCGAACTCAGGTTTATATAAGCATAATGAATTTTGAAAACGATCACTTTTTTTAATCATTTTTTTACCTTTGCACAAAAAAAGCAATAATGATACACGAAAGCATACTTCAAACTATTGGCGAAACACCTATTGTTGAGATTAATAATCTAAACCCTAATTCAAATGTTTCGATTTTTGCAAAAATTGAAGGACGTAATCCTACTGGTAGTATTAAAGACAGAATAGCACTAAAAATGCTTGAGCAAGCTGAAGCGAGCGGAAGTCTCACTAAAGGTAAAACTATTATCGAAGCTACTTCGGGTAATACAGGAATATCCTTAGCTATGATTGGAGCAATAAAAGGATATAAAGTTGAAATTATCATAAGCAAAGCAGTTTCGATTGAAAGACGAAAAATGATTAAAGCATTTGGTGCTAATGTTATTTTAACCGAAGCAGAAGATGGTACCGATGGTGCTATTAGAAAAGTTAAAGAAATAGCAGAGCAAAATCCAGAAAAATACTTTATGACTGACCAATTCTCAAATAAATATAATGGTGTAGCACATTACAAAACTACTGGCGAAGAAATTTGGAAGCAAACTAACGGCAGGATAGACTATTTTGTTTCGGCAATTGGAACAAGTGGAACAATTATGGGAGTTGGAAAAGTACTTAAAGAATACAATCCAAACATTAAAATTGTTTGTGCCCAACCAGTAGAAGGACATTATATTCAGGGATTAAAAAATATGAACGAAGCAATTATTCCAGCTATTTATGACTACACAAAAATAGATCACACAATAATGGTCGAAACCCAAATTGCTTTCCAAATGGCTAGAGAAATTGCAAAACGCGAAGGGATCTTTTGTGGAATGAGCAGTGGTGCAGCTCTTTATGCGGCCATTGAAGTTGCAAAAACCATCGATAAAGGTCGTATTGTAACTATTTTTCCAGACAGAGGAGAGAAGTATTTAAGTACAGATTTATTTAAAGTTTAAAAGTTCCCGCACAGCCAATATTTACATTTATTTTTTCGATTAAATATTTTGTAATCACAATTGTTTTTGTATTTTTGCATTAATAAAATACTGGAGAGGTGGGTGAGTGGCTGAAACCACCAGTTTGCTAAACTGACGTACTGGGTAACTGGTACCGGGGGTTCGAATCCCCCTCTCTCCGC
>JAQVOR010000008.1:4016-47601 GCA_028702535.1 Bacteroidales bacterium | reverse complement strand
AGTATTAAAGGAAAATTTGCTTTTTACATTTTAAATTTGGCAAAAAACTCAAACTCAAACTATGTTACCTTACCATTTTCGCAATCAAAGTTAGCAGAACTATTTGGAGTTACCCGACCTTCACTAAGCAGAGCAATAAGAGAACTGCATAATGATAATATTATTAGAGCGGAGGCGAAAAATATCCAGATAATTAATACTTATGAGTTGTATGAGTTGATGAGATAAGGGGGAGTCTTTTTGAAGATTTTGATTTATTGGTTGGCGGTTCACGTTTCATTTTTAGCAAAAACATTCGTGTTTTTTAAATTTAGAAATCACAGTTATCCATTTATTTAGTTTTCTGTTCTCGATTCCCTATTATCCGACGGATGCAACAATCTGTGAACTGTAAACTGCGAACAGAATCACTGTATCGCAAACACCCCTCAAATTTTCCTAATCATTTCTTTCCCAATTATAACTTTAACATTTTGATTAATATCTTTAATTGCAATGCTCACATAATTATTATTGCTTTCTTCAATACAAATACCTTTATAACCTTTTAATAATCCTGAAATTATTTCAACACGATTGCCCTTACAAATTGCAAGGGGTTCTATGCTAACTTTTAATCCATGTTTTTCAATTTTACGTAAAAGATCAAATTCTTTTTCTCGGATTATTGCATACTCATTACCTAGTTTTATTGATATCACAATTTAACTTAATTGTAAAATATTTATTATTTCATAATCATAGCAAAAAACAAAAATATAACCAGAAAACATTGGCATCATAATTTTTTTTATTCTATCGCTCCACACCCTGTTTTGCAACATCATAGGCAAATAAGACTCATATCCTCGCAGCTTTAACTCTTTATTTGCTTTTTTTTCAGCTCTGGATTTACAATAAAAAACATACCTCTTCTTATCTCTATGCATTTCTGAAAGTTTTACACAAAAATACAATTATTTTTTTACTAGTACTACTGTATGATTTTTTTTGCGTGTGATTGCGAGCATCCCAGTAATCTAGTAATCCAGTAATCCAGTGATTCTGTAATCCAGTAATCAAGTAATCAAGTGATTCTGTGATACAGTGATACAGTAATACTGTGATACACACTCCCAACTCCCAACTCCTCACTCCCAACTCCTCACTCCCAACTCCCAACTCTAGTTCACTCCCAACTCCAACTCCCCACTCCCAACTCCCCACTCCCAACTCCCAACTCCCAACTCCCAACTCCCCACTCTTCACTCCCAACTCCCCACTCCCCACTCTTCACTCTTCACTCCCAACTCCCAACTCCCAACTCCCAACTCCCAACTCCCAACTCCCAACTCCCAACTCCCAACTCTAATACACCCTCATTCCTACACCAAATTCAATATAATCAGCTACGCTTAGGTGTGTTTTTAAGTTTATGTTCACAAAGAAACGCTCACCGAACGTGTATCTCGTACCAATTTTACTATAGATAATAATTTTTTTTCCATTCGGTTTGTATGCGTTCATCACGTATGCTCCCAAGTATATTGGCATAGTTAATTTGTCGGTTAAGTAAAGTTCTTGTACCGCATGTATGCCTATCCTAAATAGGTTGGAATAATTTTTATAGTCATCTTCCATTTGAGTTTGTAGCGAGGGGTCAAAAATGATATTTATACCTCCACCTAAGCTGCGTTTTTTTGAAACTCTTAAACTTGCATCAAAAACAATCGAATTAATAAAATATTTTTTGTTTTCGTAAGTTGAATTTTCTTTGATAGCACCTGAATAATAAGCTAATAATTCTAATTCTGAATTATACATGTATTGCGATTGACGTTTGGGTAAAGAATAATTGTACATTGAATATAAATATTTTACGCCAAGATTAACTGTGATTTGATTTAATCCAAGATTTGGAGTTTCGATAGCACCGTTTGAAAAGTGATTATATGTAAATCCTCCAGTAAAATATAGTGGGATATCGAAAGCTTTATAATCACACAAAACCGAAAATTGTAAATGAGCGTTAAAATGCGAACCCATTGCAACATTATAGTAATTTGAACGGTAATCAAACTTATCGCTTATGTATGCAAGTCCACCAGCAAGTCTGTATTTTAAAAGAAAATTATCGGATTCTATAATAGGGATTCCAAAAAAGAAAAAAGCAGATTGTGAAAAGCCAAAAACATTAATATTTCCTAATCCACCTATTAAATAGCCTGCACCTATCTCTGGAAAACGCCAGGTATGATGCCAAGGCTTTGAACCATCTGTCTTGACGGAGTAATTAAGCTCTGCAATAGCAATATTGCTGTTTATAATGTATCGCATTTGTGCATGATGAGGTAATGTTAGTCCGTAATGCATCCTAAACTCAAACTGATTAAAAGATGAATTGTAACTTTGAGCTTTAAGGCTAAAACTCAAGATTATTAACACAATTATGGCACAAATATGCTTCATTAAATTATAAATATCAGCAAAATTATTATTAATTTATCTGTTATTTCTTTTTATTATCTTTTTTATTTAACAATTTGTGTTTAATAAAGACTTTCGATGTTCTTGGTCTTAGGCATTGTAATGAAATAACCTATACATTTTGACTCGCTCTTTTACCCTTTTTCTGTGTTGCAAATTTTGCAAAGAGACGCAAGCTATTTGCTGCTATTTGCGCCTTGAAAAAAAGTAAAATATCTTCGTCAATTCTGTACACTTTATTTCATTACAACACCTTAGGCATTTAAAAATTTTGTGTTAAAGAAAAAAAACATAATTTTGCAAGATATAATAATTAGAAATATGCTGACACTTTATTTAAAAGAAATAAAAGAGTTTTTCTCATCAATAACAGGTTATCTTGTGATAATTGTGTTTTTGTTAGTTAACTCTATGTTTATGTGGATATTTAGGGGTTCATTTAATGTGTTTGATTTGGGGGTGGCAAATATTGACACGCTTTTTACTATTTCGCCTTGGCTATTTTTGTTTTTGGTTCCTGCAATAACAATGAATATGTTTGCTAGCGAATTAAAATCGGGTACAATGGAGTTATTACTCACACGTCCTTTATCTGAATTCCAAATTGTGTTTGCAAAGTATTTGGCGGCGGTAACGCTTGTTCTTATTGCTTTAATACCGACTTTATTTTATCTTTTCTCGATACATTCTCTCGCAGCTCCGGTTGGGAATGTCGATTTTGGTGCAATATTAGGCTCGTATATAGGTTTGTTTTTTCTTGCAGCAGTATATTCGGCAATAGGGATTTTTGCAAGCAGTCTTTCTAAAAATGCAATAATCTCATTTTTATTGTCGGTTTTGTTATGCTATATCTTTTTTCTTGGCTTTAATAATCTCGCTTTCCTTGGCTTTACTGGCAAAGTGTCTGATTTTATTATTTCCCTTGGCATAAATGACCATTATAGGTCGATAAGTAGAGGAGTTATTGATAGTCGTGATATAGTTTATTTCTTGAGCGTGATAAGTATTTTTGTTTTTCTCGCTAAACTTAGACTTGAAAGTCGTAAATGGTAAAAAATATGGAAAAGAAAATTAAAAAAACACGTCGTATTCTAAGAAAGCAGAATCTTACTCAGGCTACTCTTATACTTGTTATTATTGTTGTATTCAACGTTTTATCATCCATGGCGTTTTTTAGGATAGACCTTACAAAAGAAAAACGCTTTACAATAACGCCAATCTCGAAAGCTATTCTCAAAAACTTAGACGACAATGTATTGATTGAGGTTTATCTCGAAAGCGATAACTTACCTGTCGAATTGGTTAGATACCGAAAAGTGGTTAAAGAATTTCTCGATAATTTTTCGTCATATTCCAGTAAAGTTGAAGTTGAGTTTAAAAACCCATTTAAAAACGATGACCCAAATTACAATCAGGAAGTTTATTGGCAGTTATATAACAAAGGACTTAATCCTACTTATATTAGCCAGTCCAACGATGGCGGGACATCTGAAAAAATGGTTTTTGCAGCAGCTCTAATAAAATACGGAGGAAAGGAATATCCTGTCAATTTAATTAATAATAATCTTACTGCAGGAAGAGAGTTTGATGGATTATCAGAAACTGAGCTTGAACGAGACTTTGTTCATGCAATATGGATGCTTACTGGGCGTGAGTTGCAGAAGGTCGCATTTCTCGAAGGGCATAAAGAACTTAGCGAGTACGAGACTTATGATATTATGACTTCCTTGGCCAAATATTATGAGATTGACAGAGTTAATATAAATCAGGCTCTTAATGCTTTGGACGAGTATGCAACTGTTGTTATTGCTAAACCTCAAGCATATTTTACCGAAAAAGATAAATTTATTATTGACCAGTATATTATGCAAGGCGGTAAGGTAATATGGTTGATTGAGTGGATGAAATTTAGCATGGATAGTCTTAGTGTAAAGCCTTTTGAAATGGCTATGATAAATGATATTAATCTTGATGATCAATTATTTAAGTATGGTGTGAGAATAAACCCCGATCTTGTTCAAGATTTACGTTGTTTGAATATTCCTGTATATGTTAATACTATTGATGGACAGCCTCAATTTGAACCAAAGCCTTGGTATTTCTTTCCTGTTATTGTGCCAGATACTCTGACTTCGCATCAATTGCTTCGTAATGTTGAGCCTATGCGTACTCATTTTATAAGCTCTATGGATACGGTAGGGTTAGATCCTAAGATCACAAAAACTATTTTGCTTAGAACATCTCAGTATTCAAAATCTTTGGTACACCCCGTTGAGGTAAACTTAGAGATACTGCGTAATGAACCCGAATTGCAGACATTTAATAGATCGGGGATGCCCCTTGCTATCCTGTTAGAAGGAGAGTTTACTTCAAATTTCTTGAACCGACTTGCACCTGAGTTTTACGATAATAATGATTTCGTTATTCTCAAAAAAAGTGAACCAACAAAAATGATTGTAATTTCTGATGGCGATTTTATTCGTAACGAAGTTAAAACAATGGGAGATAAAAAAGAACCTTATCCATTGGGATATGATAAATATTTTCCAGAGCAGTTTACTCCAGGAAACACTCAGTTTTTTGTAAATTGTGTTAATTATCTTTGTGCAGATGAGGATTTAATCTCGCTTAGAATGAGGGAAATAAAAGTTAGAACTCTTGATAATACTAAAGTAAAACAAAACATGTTGATGTGGGTATATATCAATTCTTTTATTCCTGTGTTGATAATAGTGATAATTGGATTACTGGTTGTAGCTTTTAGAAAGCTAAAATACGATAGGAGTTTTCTAAATTTTAAAATCAAGTAAATGCTATTATGAAAGGTTTTATTGTATCTGTTTGTTTGATTTGTATGGCGTATGTCTCCTATGGACAAAAAACATACAAGTGTATCAACGAACAGGGCAATGTGATTTTTAAATTTGAAACATATTATGTTTGGCCTTTTAGTGATGATATGGCGAAATTTAAAACGAAAGTTATTATAAATGGAAAATCTGAATGGAGAATTGGTTTTATAAATAAAAATGGGAATATCGCAATGGAGCCAATTTATGAATCGACAAATTCGGATAAATATAATTTTGTTGACGGTGTCTCCTGGGTCAAATTACCAGAGCAAAAAGGGTTTTTCCTTATTGATAAAACTGGAAAAATGATTTCAGATAAAAAATATGAAAAAGTTGGTGCTTTCCATGAGGGAATGTGTGCTGTTTATCAAGGATTAAAAATGGGATTTGTGAATGCTAAAGGAGAAGAGGTAATTCCAATTAATTATCGTGGATCTCCACGTTTTCACGATGGGTTTGTTTGCTTATGTGTCGCTGATGCAGAAATTGACAAATATGGCTTTTTTAATAAAGAGGGAAAATTGGTAATCCCTTTTCAGTTTGTACAAGCTGGACACTCTGGGTTTTGTAAGGGTGAATGTCGAGTACAAATACAAGACGAAACTGTATTAATTGATAAAAATGGTAAAATTATTTTTAAGCCTATATTGACAAAAAATATGGAGGATTTTTCCTGTGGACTCGCAAAAGCTTTTATTAGACCCGATAGAACAGGAGTAGGATTCTTTAACAGGAATAATGAGTGGATAATTAAACCAATTTATCATAAAACGGTTAGTTTCGAAAATGGAAAAACAATTGTCTCTATAAACAATAAGTACGGAGTTATTGATACGCTTGGAAATTTTGTTATTCCGTTAAAATTTGATAATATCTATGGAGATTGTGGTAATGTGGGGTATTTTGCCTGTGAAAAAGATTTGATAACATATTATTATAATTGCAATGGGGTGTATTTTACTCAGCATGATGTGGTGAGAATTTTACCGCGAAATCAAAGTCTATATTATCCTTTTAAAGATAGTAATGAAAAATGGGGATACTTAAATGCAGATGGGGCTTATCATATCGCTGCACAGTTCGAGAATGCCGAGGCTTTTGTTGAAGGTAAGGCGTGGGTTTATTAATTATAAAAATTAAAATTAGATGAAAAAATCAAATTTGGTGTTACTAGTAATTGTTGTTGTTCTAACAATAATTGTTGTTACATTGTATTTTAGAAATAATGTTGACAAACAAAGCGTTTTACGTGATTTTGCTGTAGAAGATACTGCTCGAATCACTAAGATTTTTCTTGCAGATAAAAATGATAATTCGGTAAAACTTGAGAAAATTGACGGAGTGTGGTATGTTAACGATATATATAAAGCACGAAAAGACTTTATCAATGTGCTTTTAACAACAATTAAAAATGTTGAAGTAAACGCTCCTGTACCCGAAGCAAGTTTAGATAAGGTATTAAAAGAACTTTCGGTAAAAGGAATTAAAACAGAAATATATCAAGATGATAAACTTGTGAAAACTTATTATGTTGGAGGAGTTACTCAAAATAGTACAGGAACTTATATGATATTGGAAGGCTCTGATCTGCCTTTTGTCATGCATATACCAGGGTTTGCTGGTTACCTGACTGTGCGTTACCTTCCTGACGTTAAGGAGTGGCGCGAAAGAATTATTTTTAACTATCGGTTCGAGAACATAGCTAAAGTGATAGTGGATTATGGGAAAAATCCAAGCGATGGCTTTATATTGCATAATTACGGAGATAATAAATATGGAGTTGTTCGTGCCGATGAATCTGCAGTTGATTTTCTCGTAGATACTGTCGCAATTAAAGAGTATCTGTCTGCGATAAAGTTTCTAGCCTATGAAGCACTCATTAGTGAAAACCTTCAGAAACATAAACTCGATAGTTTGTCTAAAGAACCAATGATTGCAAAATTTGAAATTGAAGATAAAAAAGGAAATTCAAAATCTTTTAAAATTTATTATCGCCAAAATGTAAATATTGTTGTCGATGAACAAGGGATACCTTACGATTGGGATGTTGATAGATTATATGGGATAGTTAATAATGATACCGAAGTAGTTTTTCTGCAGTATTATGTGCTCGACCCTATTACAAAAACAATAAACGATTTTAATCTAAATCGACCAAAACCTAAGCCTTTGTATGAAGGGTTTGTCAAATAATAAAGTATGGAGAATTGACAAAGATATTAGCTTGTTGAAAACCTTTGCGTCATTTCGACACTTCGGCGTTGCTCATTTCGACAAAAGTTTAGTGCATCGCAATGCATCGCTCTGCGTCTTTTCGAGAAACCCGAGCCAAGCCGCTGGCAAGCTCACGTGCAAAGCGAGTAAACCCGAAATTTACAACTCTAACATTACGCCCAAATACTGAATAGAAAGAATTAAACATCCATTGTTCATAAAAATATAATAAATTTAATTTTATTATGAATTAAATTACAATCATATTTTGTACTTTTAGGCTTTAATTTTTTAAAAATATTTATATGGATTTTGTAGTATCACGCTCAGGTTTGTTAGAACACTTACAATTAGTAAGTAAAGTTGTGGGAACAAAAAACTCTTTGCCTATACTTGACAATCTGCTTTTCTCTGTTACTGACGAGCAGTTAGAAGTTACAGCAAGTGATTTAGAAAGTACCTTAACAACCACCATGAGTCTCGACTCAAATAACGGGACAGGTAAAATAGCAATTGACACAAAGAAAATACTTGACATATTAAAAGAACTTGATGAGCAACCTCTCACATTTAGTATTGATATTGATGAAATGAAGATTGTAATCGTTTCTTCGACAGGTAAATATACTTTGGTAGGACAAAATGGCGAAGACTTTCCGCAAATTCCTAGTGTTAAAGCTGATAAAGTTACCAGAGTTGATATAACTCCCGACATATTATATAGCGGTATCACATCCTCAATTTTTGCCACCGGCGATGATGAATTGCGACCAGTAATGAATGGTATTTTTATTGAATTGCACACTAACGGTATCAATTTCGTTGCAACTGATGCTCATAAACTCGTTCGCTACACTAATAAAGATGTAAAAGTTGATGAGGATGCCTCGTTTATTTTACCTAAAAAACCTGCTGCAATTCTTAAAAGTGTGCTACCAAAAGCATTCTCAGATGTAACACTCGAATTTGATGAAAAAAATGCAGTATTTAGTTTTGAGAGTTTTAGACTTATATGCAGACTAGTCGAAGGCGTTTATCCAAATTATAGCACCGTTATCCCTAAAGATAATCCTAATAAGCTTGTAGTAGACAGGCTTGCACTTATAAATTCACTACGTAGGGTAGCAATTTTTGCAAATCAAGCTAGCAATCTTGTTGGATTGGCAATTTCAGGAAATCAGATAGTTGTTAGTGCTCAGGATATTGACTATGCAATCGCTGGTACAGATGCAACTAACTGCCAATATGATGGAGATGATATGGAAATCGGTTTTAAATCAAATTTCCTTATCGAAATTTTAAATAACCTATCTACAACAGAGGTCGTATTCGAATTATCAGATCCTACACGTGCAGGTATTATTCTTCCAAAAGATAACGAAAATCCTAGTGAAGATATTTTAATGCTTTTAATGCCAATGATGATTAATAACTAATTATAAATTACAAATTATATTAGGGGCAGTTGCCCCTTTTTTATTTAAAACTATTCCAATGAAACTTAACATCCGTAAACCAATTGTGTTTTTTGATCTCGAAACAACAGGCATCAACATCTCTAATGATCGCATTGTCGAAATATCTTTGCTTAAAGTTTTGCCGAATGGCAACGAGAGTGTTAAGACATATCGTGTTAATCCCGAAATGCCTATTAGTGAAGAATCTACGTCAATACATGGTATTACTAATGATGACGTGAAAGATGCTCCTACTTTTAAAATGATTGCAAAAGAACTTGTGAGCATAATTGAAGATTCTGATATTGGTGGATTTAACTCAAATAAATTTGATGTACCTATGCTGGCAGAGGAGTTTTTGCGCTGCGAAACAGATATTGATCTTAAAAATCGTAAATTTATTGATGTGATGGTAATTTTTATGAAAAAAGAACCTCGTAACTTAGAAGCAGCATATAAATTTTACTGCAATAAAGAACTTACAAATGCTCATGCTGCCGAAGCAGATACTCGTGCAACTTACGAAGTTTTTAAATCTCAACTCAATAAATATCAAGACCTTGGTAATTCAATCGGCGAAATTGCTGAGCTCTCGGCTCATAATAAAAATGCCGATTTTGCTGGACGTTTAGTTTATGATGAGGAAAAGAATATTATTGTCAATTTTGGTAAATATAAAGGACAAAAACTTATCGAAGTTCTTAAAAAAGACCCCTCATACTACGACTGGGTACAACGTGGGGATTTCCCACTGTACACCAAAAGCATTTTTACAAAGGTATATATACAATCAAAAACGGTGTAGGTGTTTTTGTATTAATAGAGAACCTTTATTTTTATAAAATATATTATATTGTCAGAATCAATAAACTCAGCATCCGAAATTGAGTTTACGACTTATACTGAACGCATCGCAGTCGAACTGAGAACAGTTTAACCCCAAACAAAGAACTTGGAATCAACATTCCCAACACTAACTAAACGAAATTATCGGTATTGTTAAATAAAAGCAAGCACCTTGGCCGAGTACAGATTTTACTTCAATTTCACCACCAAGTATTTTTGTATAAGCAAGACAAATTGATAATCCTAGCCCCGAGCCTCTAGTAAGATTAGATAATTGATTTTCAATTTGAACAAAACGCATAAATATTTTATTGATATTTTCATCGCTAATCCCAATGCCCGTGTCTTTTACCCAAAACCTGACAAAAGTATCGGATAATTGTTCGAAGCCAATCTCGACATAGCCTTTTTCGGTAAATTTATTAGCATTTGAAATAAAATTGACAAGTATTTGTTTTAATTTTACAGGATCAGAAATGCAGGTTATGGGTTTTGACGGAAGATTTTGAGATAAAATAAACTTTACATTAGATGATTTTGAGAAGATACCATGCATTTGTGAGTGTATATTTTTAACAAGGCTAGAAATATCGAAAGATTCTGTTTTTTTTGTGATTATACCAGCCTCGATTTTTGAAATCTCTATAATATCATCAAGAATTAATAACAATTGGTTACTGCTATTTTCAATTATTTCAATATATTCTAATTTTTCGTTTTTAGTTATATCATCTTTAAGAAGATCAGTAAATCCCAAAATTCCATTCATGGGAGTTCTGATTTCATGCGATAAGTTGCTTAGGAATGCCGATTTAAGTTTGTCGCTCTCTTCGGCTTTTTGTTGCGACTTTTTAAGATTCTCTATTAGCATCATTCTTTCTGTTATGTCTCTGATAAGTGCTAGAACAGTATTCTCTTTAAAATAAACCATTTTTACATCATAATATTCTATTTTTTCCTCTGCTTGTATTTGATATTGAAAATTGGTCATATACTTGGACTCTAAGACTTTTGCTATGTTCTTTTTTGTCAAATCTGCAATATCTTTTGGGATTATTTCGCTTATGTTTTTGTCCAAAAAGGTCTCAGATCTTGCGATTAGGTGTTCCAAAGAATTTGAGTAGAAATCGGTAATAACGCCATTTTGATCAAATGTAAAAAGCATATCGGGCAAGGCAGACAGTAGTGCCTCTTTATGAAGGTTTAGATTTTCGGCCTTAGCTTTAGCTTGTAACATTTCCCACTCAGCTTTTTTCCTTTCCGATATATCGTGATAAATAGACTGGTAAGTGTTGTCTGGCATCATTTTACTATGCATTTCTACAGGGATAGTACTTCCGTCTGGCCTTAAAATATTACGCTCATTGATGATTGTTGCACCTTTTTTTATTTTATTAAAATTTAACGGCTTTTCATTTAAACTTTCTTTGATAAAAATACCATCAGAGATATGTTTGCCGATTATTTCGTTTCTTGGTCTTCCTAAAAGTTCACACATATAAGAGTTTGCCTCAGTTATGATGCCTTCGTGTGTACCAATAAGAATACCACCAACTGCAAAATCAATCAGATACCTATATTTTTGTTCGCTTTCATGTATTGTTCTTTCCGCTTTTTTCCTTTCGGTAATATCTCTTAAAACAGCAATAACAACTCGTTTGTCAAAATATGTGCCAGGTACAAGTGTTACTTCTGTCGGAATTATATTACCATCTGATTTCTGTCCCCAAAACTCTAAAATATGACGTTTACCATTAAATGCCGAGCGAGTTTGACTTAATATTTTTGTTATGTCATTTTTATCTTGTGCACCAATATCGGCTGGTGTTTTATCTTGTAAATCATCAACTAAATATCCAAATAGATTTTCAGCAGTTTTATTCAAATCAATAAATCTACCATCGATATCTTGTATAAATATGGCCTCAGATATTGAGTTTATTATACCCCTGTATGTTACTTCGGAGAGTTTTAGAGCCTTCTCGGTTTTTTTCCTATCTGTAATGTCAGAGAAAACTGTAAGTAGATAAACCTCATCATCTTGTTTATAAGGTACTGTAATTACTTCAACATTAACAGGAGTCCCCGAAATAGTAAGGAAAACTTCTTCGGTAAGCGTTGCATGTTTAAATTCTGCGATACTTTTAGCAATTCTGCTTTTAGCATATTGATGATAATCTGGGTGGATAAATCTATAAACATTCTTTCCAATTATAGAAGTTTCAGATATTGATCTAAGAAGATTATTAGCATACTCATTGGCGTATAAAACAATTTCGTTTTGATGTATTACAACCCCACTTGGTAATAGCTCAAGCAAACGACTGTACTTTAATTCGCTCTCAACTAAATCTTTTTCTTTAATTTTTTGCTCGCTTATGTTTTCGACTGTACCCTCATAATATAGTATAGTGCCATTCTTATCTGTTATGCTTTTAGCACTTTCGCAAATGTATATCTCCTCACCGTTTTTTTTGAGCCATGTCGCTTCTTTACCGATTATCACACCATCTCTTATCATCCTTTTTTGGAACTTTTTACGTTCTTTTATCCGTATTAGTCCATCAGAATTCAGATTGTGTGATTTTAATTCCTCAAAAGATGAAAAACCTAACATCTTAATAAGTGGTGGATTGGCCATTAAAACTTCTCCTTTTGGTGTAGTCCTGTATAATCCTATGGTTGTATTGTTGTAAATATCTCTTATTCTTTGTAACTGTTCACGTAGTAAGCTGTTCTCTTTTTCTAGTTCAGAGATTTTTTCGGTTATATCTTTATTCGACATCTTTCTTTATTTTATTTTCATCTTAATCACACAAATTTACATTTATTTTATTCAATTAACCTTAAATTGTTAAGAAAGAATTTGATATTTCAATTTTATTATGACAAAATTTGTAAAATTTGTAAAAAAATAATTCGATATGTGGAAAACTTCTGGCATAATTTTATTTACCTTGATTTTAAGTTTTATAAACTTATCTGTTTCTGATATTATTGATACTCGTTTATATGCTCAAACAAAAATAAATCCACCTTTTTATTTATCTGATACTGTTTGGATAGACTCGGTTTTTAATTCACTTACGACTGATGAACGCATTGCTCAACTTTTGATGGTCCCGGCATATTCTAATAAAAATACTGCCCATGCAGATTATATTGAGAAACTTATAAGTGTATATAAAATTGGCGGATTGATTTTTATGCAAGGAGGTCCAGTTCGACAGGTGGATTTGATAAATCGTTATCAATCAGTTAGTAAAGTACCTTTGTTGATTTCTATGGATGCAGAATGGTCCTTGAGTATGCGTTTAGATTCTTGCGTTTTGTATCCTCGTCAAATGTTGTTAGGTGCAATAACCGATGAACAATTAATTTATGATATGGGAGCTGAGTTTGCTCGTCAACTGAAACGAGTTGGCGTGCAGGTAAGTTTTTCTCCTGTGGTAGATGTTAATAATAATCCGGCTAATCCTGTAATTAACGACAGGTCTTTTGGCGAAGATAAAAACAATGTCTGTATTAAATCATATAATTATATGAAAGGTTTGCAAGATAATCGTGTTCTCGCTACTGCAAAACATTTTCCTGGACATGGCGATACCGATGTGGACTCGCATAAGTCTTTGCCTGTAATATATCATGACCGTAATCGACTTGATAGTCTTGAGTTATATCCTTTTAGATATTTGATTGATAAAGGAATTTCATCTGTAATGGTGTCGCATCTTTTTGTCCCAAAAATTGATTCAACGCCAAATCTACCTACAAGTTTATCGCCAAAAGCTGTAACCCAATTATTGAAACACGAGCTTGGGTTTAAGGGGCTTGTGATTACTGATGCTCTTAATATGGGCGGAATTACAACTTATTACAAACAGGGAGAATATGACGTGTTAGCACTGTTAGCAGGGAATGATATATTATTATTCCCTAGCGACGTAGAATTGGTTATCTCTAAAATCAAAGAAGCTGTTGAGAATGGTTTGATTAGCCAAGAGGAAATTGATATGCGTTGTAGAAAAATCTTGCGTGCAAAGTATTGGGCTGGACTAAGTGAGTTTAAACAAATATCCACCGAGAATATTTATGATGACTTAAATAATCCCCAAGCGAGAATAATGCAACAAAAACTAATCGAAAATGCACTAACGCTTGTTAAAAATACAAATCAAATATTACCTCTAAAAAGCCTTGATACATTAAATATTGCAACAATAGTTTTTGGCACTAACGAAATAAGTAGCTTTCAAAACCGTATGCAATATTATGCGAAAACTGATAATTATATTTTTAATAATGATCTGATTAAATTTGGAGAAAAACGATTAATCGAGAAATTAAAAGAATACGATGTTGTAATAGCTGGAGTTCATGGAACTGGGAGATCACCTTCTAATAATTTTAAAATTCAGGAAAACACCGTTAACTTTATTGATAAATTAGCATTAGAAACTAATTTAATTCTTGATGTCTTTGCTAATCCTTATAGTTTGGCATTTTTTAAAAACTCATCAGCGATGAGTGCAATTATTGTATCTTATAATGATTGGGAAATTACTAATGACTTGTCGGCTCAGTTAATTTTTGGTGGTATTCCAGCAAAAGGGCGACTACCTGTTAGTGCAGGTTCTAATTTTGTGTCAGGAGATGGTTATGATACCGAAAAAATTAGATTGAAATATACTCAAATTCCTGAAGATGCTGGTGCTGACTCTCAAATCCTTTTGCGTATAGATTCAATTATTGATGCTTCGCTTGTTGCTGGAGCATTTCCTGGTGGACAAGTCGCAGCAGCACGAAACGGAATTGTTTTTTATCAACGCTCTTTTGGATATCATACAGATGATAAAAAGATTAAAGTTAGTGATATGGATATCTATGACCTTGCATCAGTTACTAAGGTTAGTGGAGCACTACCAGCTATTATGAAACTTTATGGAGATGGAGTTTTTACGCTTGACGATAAACTTTCGCAACATCTTCCAATAATCAACAATACTAATAAAAAGGATATGATAATTAGAGATATTCTTACACATCGAGCAGGACTTAAATCTTGGGTCCCTTTTTATAAAAATACTATTCGTGATACTATTATAAGAAGCGAAATATACAGTATTGCATATAATGATACATTCGCAATACCGGTAGCTGCTGGTATGTACATGAATAGAACTTTTGTCGATTCTATTTACCAACAAATATGTATTTCGGACTTAAATCCTTATGGTAAATATGTGTATTCAGATTTAGGCTTTTATCTTTTCGCTTCAATGATTGAAACTAAAACAAAACAGACATTACCTAATTATTTAGATTCTACTTTTTATTCAAAACTGGGTGCTTGGACTACTGGATATCTTCCATTAAGGCGCTTTTCAGCCAATCAAATTGTCCCAACTGAAAATGATATGCTATTTCGTAATCAACTATTGCATGGATATGTTCATGACCAAGGTGCAGCAATGCTAGGAGGCGTTTCTGGACATGCAGGATTGTTCTCTAATGCAAACGATTTGCTTAAAATTATGCAAATGTATTTGGATGGAGGTGAGTATGGAGGCGAAAAATTTCTAAAGAAAGAAGTTATTGACGAATTTACAAAATATCAGTTTAATCCCATATCTAACAGAAGAGGATTAGGCTTTGATAAGAAAAATCCTGGAGATACATCTAAAGGAATTGGTAGTGAAAGTGCTAGCGACTTAGCTTATGGGCACGGAGGATATACTGGCACTATGGTTTGGGCTGATCCAAAATATAATTTCGCTTTTGTTTTTAATTCAAACAGAGTATGTCCATCGGCCGAAAATTGGAAAATTATTACACTAAATATCCGGACAGATATCGAAGAGGCTTTTTACCAGTCCTTTATTAGTTTTGATGCAAAAGAGAAAGCAAAAAAAACAGTAAATCCTAAATAATATTTTAAAATTGCTAACTTTGTTAAAATGTCTGTTAATAGTTGATATTGATGATGAAAATTAAAAATATTGCAATTACAATAATATTGATATTGTGTTTTAGTTTTGTATTTAATAATAAAATTAATGCTCAATACCTCGAAAACGACCCAACACCTGCTCAAAGAGTGTTTTGGGGAGGTAATGTTGGTTTAATGTTTGGAACCTACACATACATTTCTCTTAATCCAATAGTTGGTTATCGTTTAACAAACAGATTGTCGGCAGGTGTCGGTGGAACATACAATTGGACAAAATCTAAATATTACAATTACTCAGGACAATCTTATGGTGCTAATGTTTTTGCGTCTTTTACTATAATAAAAAATATAGGAGATGTTATTCCTATTTATAATGCCGGGGGTTTATTGTTGTATGCGGAATTATCATATTTGAATATTAGTAATTATTATTCAATAACATTGCCAAACCAACCATCATGGGTTTACACACCTCTTGCTGGAATCGCATATCAATCCAAAATAGGAATCAAATCATACTTAATATTTATGGTTCTTTATAACTTTAATGAATCATCTTATTCGCCATATTCAAATCCAGTAATTAAAGCGAGTTTTCAGTTTTAATTAGTCAAATACACGGAACGCAACTTTCGCTTTCTACTCTGTGATCCAGTAATCCAGTGATTCTATGATCCAGTGATACAGTGATTCTGTGATTCTGTAATCTAGTGATTCTGTGATTCTGTGGCACATTCCTGACTATTCCTGACTATTTCTGACCACTTATGACGGCGCAGCCTTCGGACCACTTATGACCTCTTTTGTCAACTCCCAACTCCCCACTCCCAACTCCCCACTCCCAACTCCCAACTCCCCACTCCCAACTCCCCACTTCTCTCTTTCTTACTCTTCATTTTCAAAATACAATTTGTAATAATTTAGTCCATTGCTGCTATCAAAACCTTTCTCAATATAATCTCGTTTGCCATGAACATAAATATGAAAATTCTTATCAAGCTTTATTTTACTTTTGAAAAATCGTGACTGATTTTTTACTGCCGCCCCTGAAATTTCAAAACTCTCGTTCATATCAATAGCATTCTCACTTTCAAAATCTGATTTGTACGTTTTAAAATCTTTAATAATTTCAGGGTTTTGAATAACTTCGTCTGCAAACATATTCACATCAAACATCTCCGATTCTTGAAAATACTTTATTGATTTATTTAGCAAATCTGCCTGATCGGCTTTTGATACTTCGTACTTTTCGGGAAGTTTTTCGTGAACATATTTTTTGCAAAAACTCATTACGTTCTTGGTCTGAAAATACTCGTCTTTTCTGTTCTGAACATTCAAAAAGTCGTCAATCCAATACAAAGCATCACTGCCTTTACTCGCTTTGTCAACTATCGAAACAAGATAACCGTCATCTTTCTGAGTATTGAAAATAATGCAGCCTTTATCAGGTTTTTTTAGGTTCATTCCTGTTTCAACATCCAAATTAAAATTGTTATTTTCTTCACTAACTTTAAAGAATGCATCTTTGGTTTCAGTTTTAAATAATCCGATTGCGTCAACTAATATGCCATCAACTTCACAATCTCTAAATAATATTGTATAAAACTCACCAGCTTTAATTTTTGGATGCGTTGTTTGTTTAAATAAGTGCATTGCCAGATTACGACTTTGTTCGTACAATTCGTCGTTATCATTAAAGACCTTGCTTACATAAGTGTAAACTTCGTTAAGCTCCAACTCAGCTTCGTGGTAAAATTGATAAAATTCATCAAATTTAAAAGCCGAAAATAAGTGCTCGCTTAATAATGTCCCCAATTCATCGGTAAAATCAGTTTCTGTTTTTGATAAAACAAGATTCTCATCATTGTTTTTATTGCCGACAAAGTGTATCGCCAAGGATTCTAAGATTGCAGTACTTGTGTTAATTTTCATTATTGAATTTTATTTAATTGCAAAATTATAATTTAAACCCAAAGTTTTGTAACAATGTCTATAATTATTTACTAATCTGCATTTCGAGTTACCCTTTAACTCAAGTTAAATACTGCCTTTCGAGAGTTTCCCTGTTCCTCGAATTACATACTGTCATTCGAGGAACTCGATGGAAATAATGCTCGAGTTACGCGCAGGGGAATATGCAACAATTATCAATTATTTTTTTAATTTTGCTAAATGAAAATTTGCTTTTTTATATTACTTTTTATCGTTTCGATAATAAATTTATTGGGACAGGATATAGTAATTAATGAGTTTATGTCTTCAAGCTATAATTTTCTATTTGACCATGACGGAGACAACAGCGATTGGATTGAAATATTTAATCCAACTGAAGAAACGATAAATCTCTCTTCATATTTTCTTTCTGATAATCTCGAAAAACCTCACAAATGGTCTTTCCCTGATATAGAAATTGCTCCCGATAGCTTTTTGGTAATATTTGCTTCTGGAAAAGATACTGTCTATCCCGAAAATGAAATTCATACTAATTTTTCGATCAAAGATTATGGTGAAGATTTACTTTTAAGCAACAGTTCAAAAGTAGTTCAGCGAATTGAACCAGTTATTTTAAGACAAAATCAATCTTATGGGTTTTTACCCGATGAGTCTAATCAAGCAATGATATTCGATGTTGCTACACCAGGTAGTAAAAATGAATTGATTTTAATCGAAAAAGTTTTTTTTAGTGAGACAGGAGGAGTATATGAAGATAATTTTGAAGTGGGATTAAGCAATGTCTTTACCGAAAATGAAATACGCTACACTATCGATGGTAGTACGCCAAATAAAAATTCATTACTTTATTCAGATGCACTTTTTCTTGATGAAGAGATGTGTTCAAAAACAGATATTTACAAAATTCAGATTTCTCCAGCAGATCTTCAATATATTCCTGAAAAAATATTTCCAAAAGCTATTGTGATTAGGGCTGCTGCATTTGATTCAACAGGAATTATACAATCAAAAATATTTACAAATTCGTATTTTATTCGAAATATGGAAATTGACCATGCCGATTTGCCAATTATTTCTATTACAGCCGATTATGATGATTTGTTTGATGACAGTACTGGAATATTTGTACCAGGAATATTTTATGACGAAAACGATATTAACGGGACTGGTAATTATTATCAAAGAAGTATAGAGTGGGAAAGAAAATCTAATGTGGAAATGTATAAGGGTAATGATTGTGTCTTTAACGAATGTACCGGTCTCAGAACTCATGGCTGGACTATCCGAAGAATCCCTCAGAAAGGAATGAGATTTTACGCTCGAAGCGGATATGGCAACTCACATATTATTGCTAAAATATTTGAAGACTCTAAGTTAATGATATTTGACAATCTAGTATTGCGTCCCTTTTCTTCTGCTTCCACCGAGTTTGGTGCACTCGATTATATGTTTTTGAAAATTGCTAGTAAGTTAAATTGTATTGGATTAAAGACACGTCCAGTTTGTCTCTATTTGAATGGAGAATATTGGGGAATATATTTTTTACTAGAAAGACCTGATGATAATTTTATAGAAAATAATTTTGACGTAGATAAAGATAACGTAGATATAATTGAGGATTGGTTTGGAAGCGCCATTAGTGGAGATGGGGAAGCCTTTTTGCAATTGTATGATTTCTTGTTAAATAAGGATTTAACCGATAATAATAATTATTCGTATGTGTTTAATCAAATAAATATTAGTAGTGTGATAGATTATTATTTATTGGAGATTTTTAGTGAAAATTATGACTGGCCTGATAATAATATGAGATGTTGGCGAGATAAAAATGAGGGGAAATGGGAATGGATTCCATTAGATGGTGATGTTTGCTTTAAAAATGCTGATTATAACAGTTTTAATCATTCTGTAAATATCTCTAATGATGATTGGCCAACAAATGCAGGTTCAACTCTATTATTTCGGTCGCTTATGAGTAATGAAATCTTTTTCGCTAATTTTGTGCAAAGGTTTAAAGTATTAGCTCAAAATCAATTCAATTATATATACACTTCAGAGGTCTTGCATGCAATTGCTGATAAATTGCAACCTGAAATACATGCCCAAGTGGATAGGTTTAATATCCCAACTTCGTATGATAACTGGATGTCCAGTGTTTATAATGTCGATAACTTTTTGGCTTTGAGAAATTGTAACATGACACAACATTTTTATGATGTATTTGGATATGAAATACTATTACAAGATTGTGATTATATCGGGATTGATATAAATGATTTAGTTATATATCCTAATCCAACTCAAAAATCATTTTGTGTTTATACCAAAACAGATTTTTTATGTCCTTTTAAAATATGTATTTCCGATGTGTCGGGTAAAATAATTATTGAAAGAACCGAATTTTTGCAATTTGGCGATAATCATTTTTGTTTTAATGATTTAGGTTTAGATGCCGGTATCTATTTTGTTAATTGTTGTTTTCTTGAAAAAAATATTTCAAAAAAATTAGTTGTTATTCGATAAGGGCTGTTTTTTTATAATCACTCCACAACAACAAATCTCTTACTAATTTTATTCCCCTTATCATCCATTAAATTCAAATTATAGTCTCCAGCAGGAATTTTTATTGCCATTTCGTGAAAATCTTGTGTATAACCCATATATTTTGTATTTATATACCAATATATTTTCGCATTTTCATCACGGTGAGCAACTTTAAAAATTGCTGGTAGCGTATCTCCAGTTAATTCGACAGGTATTAACACTCTCGATAATTGACTTGGATATATAAGCTCCATAACATTTTCTCTTTCGCTGCTGTAATCATCACAACCTCCTAAAAATGCTGGTAATGGCTTGTACCACGGATTACGGATTTTATAGTAAGCTTCCATAATTGGAGGTAGAATAAACCAACTTTGATTAGTCATTTGGTCAATTGGATAGCAATTTGAATTTACCCTATAATTGCCGCTTTGATCTAAATGTATTAGCTTGTGATACGGACACATTTGAGAATTAATCCCTCTTTTGGGAATCCAAGCGGTGTCGGTTTCGGGGCAATTTTTACTGGCAATATGTCCGCTTTGGCGACAAATTTGTACTTGAGCCATTTCATCATAAGGAATATAAAACCAATTATCATAATCGGGCATAATATTCAAAATCTCAAATAAAACTGGTGCTGCAACCGACAATCCAGTAATTCCTGCTCGTCCTTCTCCAGTTGCATTTCCAACCCAAACTCCAATAACATAATCAGGAGTTACTGCAACAGACCAAGCATCTTTAAAACCAAAACTTGTACCAGTTTTCCATGCTACTTTTTGTTTTGATGAGAACTTACGCCACATTCTTTCTTGCCCAGGTCTGTTTACCGATGTCATTGCCTCGAATGTAAACCAAATTGACGCAGCCGACAAAAAACTCGTTTCTTTGATATTTTCCTCTTTATATGAATTGTCTTTTAATATGTAATTCGCTTTATGATAATCACTTATATTATAACGAGAGTTATTATTTGCAAAATTATTTAAACTTCGAGCCATTGATGCGTATGCCGAGCAAATATCCCATAAACTGGATTCCGCTCCACCAAGTATTAAAGATAAACCATAATGCTCCGAACTTTTATTAATCGAATTTAACAATAAACTTTTTAAAATATATTGAAACCGCATTATGCCATATTCTTTAAGCAAATAGATAAAAGGGATATTTAATGATCTGGCAAGTGCTTCATTTGCTGGTGCGGCTCCGTCAAATTCCTTATTAAAGTTCTCGGGGGAGAAACTCCCCATTTTTGTTGGGATATCTTTTAACAGAGTTTTAGGTAATAATTCTCCAGAACTTAGCATTGCTGAATATAAAAATGGTTTTAAAATACTTCCAGTACTTCGTTGAGCCATTACCATGTCCACTGCTTTTTCGGGAATATCTGAATTAATATCTGCATTTCCAATATATGTCTTAACATTTCCAGTCTCAACATCGATAATTAGACATGCAATATTATTTATCTCGTTATTAGAATAAATTTTAGTGTAGCGATTAATAATTTCGTTTGCTCTTTTTTGTAATTCAAGATTAATTGTTGTTTTTACAAAACTATTATTGCCTTTATGCTTTTTTGCTGACATCTCGGTGAGGTGATAGGCATACATAGGATATGCTTGTGGGTGCGAAGGTATTGGCTCTTCTAATGCAAGTTCCAACTCAGTTTTATTTAAGTATCCTAACTCAAACAGCTTGTTTAATAATTTGTCTCTTTTAATTTTGAGCAAATCTCTATTTTTGGCTGTGTGAATCATGGATGGTGAGTTTGGCAGAACCGCCAGCATTGCATTTTCTGCCCATGACAATTGATCAGGATTTCGACCAAAATATCGCCATGCTGCAGCTTCGATACCTACAATATTTCCACCAAATGGTGCATGAGAAGCATAGAGGCTTAAAATTTCATTTTTTGTGTATTTGAGTTCTAAGCGTGTTGATAGGATTATCTCTATAATTTTTTCTGTGAAAGTTCGTGATTTGTTTTTTCGAGAAAGACGAATTGTCTGCATTGTGATAGTTGAGCCACCGCTTACAATTTCTCTTCTTCTGATATTTTGCTTGGTGGCTCTTAATATTGATAATGGATCAACCCCGAAATGTGAATAAAATCGCTTGTCTTCAAAACTTAAAATACATTTCTGAAATTTGTCGCTAACTTCTGGAGTTTCGGGAAATCTCCACTGACCGTCATCAGCAATTTTTACTCCAATTAATACTTCGTTTTGGTCAACTACAACTGTTGAGTAAGGATCATCAAACAGAGGTGTTGGTAAACTGAACAAATACAATAGAATTATTATTAGCCAAATTGACATTGATATCAATAATACTGTTTTCGGCTTGATATTACTAATGCTGATTTTTGTTTTCATACTTAATATTAGACATCTAAAAAAACATATCAGACAAACTGATTGCTTTTTCTATTGTTTTATCTTCTATGTGTTTTTCAATTAGGGACAGTAGTTATTCTGTCCATATATTGCATAGTCTAGTCGGAAATTGTTTCATGTTCAACTGTGTTGATTAACTTTTCAAAAAAACCCAAGCCAAAATTGTTTAGTCCGCCATCGGTTTGCATAACGATAATATACTCAAATTCCGAGATAAATTCTATATAATCTATTGTATTTATATCGCATTTTACAATATTGCTACCGTCATTATAATATTGGCTATTGTAATATAAAAAATCAAGACTATAAAAAACATTTGCAGGTATTCCGCTATAATAAATGTTCCAATAAAAGCTATCGCCTATAACTAATACTTTAGGACGATATTTATTTTCTTGTTGATATGAAAAATTCGGATAAGCCAGTTCGTAAGTATTTATTGGATAAAGCAGATTCATCAAATTTCCAAGATCGTATTCCGAACCGCGTTGCTCTGGACTGACTTCAACACCGTCTAAAATCAATTTGGGTAAGTCTTTATTTATATCTTTTTCAATTTTATTGATTAAACTGTCGGTACATAAATACATACCGTAGTACGTCCAATGAATTCCAGCTTTTGGGAACAGCGGATAAGAGACGGTATCTTTCATCTCTAAAAACCATGAATTAAAATCAATATAATTGATGTTTTGTGCCTCACAAACTTTAATCAATTCCGAATAATTAGTTTTTGGGTTATTGCCTTTAGTAAAATATTTGTCTGGAATTTTCTCTTTAAAGTATGTAGCTTTTCCTGGAGTAAAAACAATCAAAAAATCTATTGACATATCGGCAAGTATTTGCTTTACTTGTTGTGTTTTTGTCTCAAATTTGATAATATTCTCTTCGCCAATATAGTCTTTCCCGGTTGTAGCATCAATATAATTGTTTTCAAAAAGAAAATTATCTTTTCCAATAATTATTTTATCCGATTCGGTCTTATTATAGAGCGTAAAACTTATTTGATTATTTAAACGAATGAATGTGTTGTGTAAACCTATGTTTTCGTTTAGATAAATTTCTTTTTGAGTTTGAAAAGAACCATTAAACCATGTACTGTCGGTTAATATTGGTTTTTCTGTTGGAATGCTAACGCCACCTAAGGGCATTTCGTTAAACAAATTAAATGATTTGGCGATAATAGGAAAAAATAATGCTAACACAAAAATTGCAAACAAAATATTTTTCAAGTATTTTCCCTTTATTTTCATAAGGACAAATTTAAAACAAATATCTCAATTTTGTATATTTTTTAATTGTTTTAATGTTTTTTTTTCGTAATTTTACGTTTAATTGTTGTCTTATGAAAAGGAAACATTTGATATCTGTTATAATTTGCTTGCTTGTAGGTTTTTCCCTACATGCTCAAGACTTGCATTTTAGCCAATTCTTTTCAGCACCACTATATACTAATCCAGCAAATACAGGCAACTATGAAGGCGACCTACGATTTGTTTTAAATAGTAAAAATCAATGGACAACATTTGCAAACGCTTATCGTACTATTGCTGGTAGCGCTGATATTACTTTCGATGATTTGTTTATAGAAAAAGCAAAAGCAGGTTTGGGATTAATAATAAATAATGATGTTGCAGGAGACGGGAAGTTAGGAACAAATCAGTTTTATTTATCAACTGCATACTCATTGCCTGTTGTGAAAAAATATAATGTGAGATTAGGACTTGGGTTTTATGGCGGATATGTTTTACATGGTATTGATTATAATAATTTGTATTTTGGTAATCAATACTCGGGCGAGCAATTTGACCAATCTTTGCCAACAGGAGAAAATTGGTCTGATAGCAGACTAAATTATTTCGATTGCGGAATAGGATTAAATTTGCAGTATTCTAAAAATCATATCTCAAATGCTTACTTAGGATTTGCAGTTTCTCATTTAAATACGCCTAAAAAAAGTTTTGTCGAAAATTCTGATGAGGTTTTACCTATAAAATGGGTAATAAATGTGGGGCTTGAATATAAAATTCAGGATTATTTTTTTGTAGAGCCTGTTTTCCTTGCCATGTTTCAGCAAAAATATCGCGAATATAATCTTGGAGCATTAGTAAGATTAGATTATAATCCAGTCAATTTGCAATCTATCTACTTTGGTCTAGTTACTAGAATGCGAGATGCGGGTATCGTTTGCTTTGGATTAAAATACCGTGATGTGAAATTTATGATTAATTATGATATAAATTTATCGAATTTGTCAACTATTAGCAAAGGTAGAGGAGGAGTAGAACTGTCGCTGATTTATATCTTTATTAAACCACGACCTTTCACGGTTCCATATTATCGTAAATGTCCCGATTTTATTTGATAAGTGAAAAAAATTATTCTATACATATTGATGACTATTGCTAACCTGATGCTTGTTGCACAGGAAAAAGAAATAGCTAATTTTATTGCCTCTGGAGATAGAGCATTTGAAAGTAAAAACTACTACGGAGCCGCAAAAATGTACGAAGCAGCTCTTAAGTTTAATGAAAGAATGTATGATGTCGTTTGGAAAGCTGGCCAAGCATATAGATTTGATAATGATTATGTTCGAGCAGCTATGCATTACAGATATTTAAGCGATATTATTCCAGAGAAATATCCCGAAGCTATTTTTTATTATGCCGAGATGCTTAAAGCTAATGAGGAGTTTATTAAAGCACAGTATTTTTTTCAAAAATATCTCGAAATAAATGATATTGATAGCCTTAATCTTAATGTGATAAAAGCTAAAGCCGAACTATTGCATTGTGAGTACGCTTGGAAAATGTATTATAATCCAAATGGAATAAAACTCATACAATGTGATTCTTCTATCAATTCTGTTTATAGCGATTTTTCATCTGGATTTATCAACGATTCAACTATTGTTTTTGCATCTATTAAACCTTTAGAGGATACTATTAATGATTATAAATCGAGACTTTATAAAAAGCATTTTTTTGACCCCGAAAGTAAAGCACAATTGTTCGCACCATTTGATAGCTTCGACCAATATGATATTGCAAATCCACATTTTACAGAAAATGGTAAAATAATGTACTTTACATTATCCGATTATTTTGATGGAGGTTATACCTATATTTATTCTTCTAAACTTATAGAAGACAAGTGGGCAACTCCAATTATGCTGCCGTCAAAAATTAATTACCCAAACTCTAACTCAACCCACCCGTTTGTTGCGGAACGTGAGAATAAACCTGATGTGCTTATTTGGTCGTCAGACAGACCTGGAGGAGAAGGAGGATATGACTTATATTATTGCGAATTATTACCAGATAATACATGGGGATTTGTGCGTAATCTTGGCAGACCAATATTTGATGATACTCGATTTTTAGACTTTTTTGATACAACAAGTGTGGTTAATACTGCTGGAAATGAGATAACACCATTTTATAATATAGAGGATTCATTGCTGTATTTTAGCTCAAATTGGCATCAAAATATAGGCGGTTATGATATATTTTCTATCAAAGGTAATTTTAGAGTATGGGATAGTTTGCAAAATCTTGGATTCCCTACTAATTCGGCTCAAAATGATTTCTATTATAAAATATACCCCAATTCTTATGTTGCGATTCTTGCTAGTAATCGAAAATCTTCTTTTGCTGTCGAACAACAAAGCTGTTGCAACGACTTGTTCTATCACGAGCTTGATAAAGAAATAACAGAGGAGATAATAGAAGAACAAAAAATCGAAATATTGACAACTCGCACAAAATTATTGGTGCCTATTGCGTTGTATTTCCATAATGATGAACCTGTCCCTAATTCGTGGGATACTATTACTGAACTTAATTACACAACTACATATTACGACTATATTGCAATGAAAGATCAATATCGGAGCAGATATTCAACAGGATTGTCAAAAAAAGAAAAACCTATTGCAATGGATAGTGTCGATTACTATTTTTCATATTATGTTGAAGAGAACTACAATAAATTGCTGGAGTTTACTAATCTAATGCGTGAGTTACTTGAAAGTGGACAAAAAATTGTAGTAACTATTAAAGGATATACCAGTCCTTTAAATACTGTGGAATATAATAATAATCTGGCAAAACGCCGAATATCAAGTTTGGTAAATTATTTTGATGAATGGGAAAACGGCTGTTTTAGAGAGTATGTGTTATCGGGTATGATTGAGTATGAGTTTGTTGCATTTGGTAAAACACTCTCGGACGGGAAAGTAAGCGACGACCCAAATGACCCTCGAAATTCAATATATAGCCCAGCGGCATCTCGAGAAAGAAGAATTGAAATAATTGCAGTTTCGGTCGAGAAACTTGAACAAAAAACTAATTAGTTTGTATTTTATCTTATGGAAATTTTTGATATCAACTGGAAGGCGATAGTGCAGGAAACTCTTATGATTACAAGTTTTGTAATTATTATGATGTTGCTTATAGAGTTTATTAATGTTTTAACGAGAGGTAAATTATCGCAGAAACTTAGTAAAAATATCTACGTGCAGGTTGTTATTGGAACCTTTTTAGGTCTTATACCAGGTTGTATGGGGACATTTACCGCTGTTTCATTATATACGCACCGAATGCTGTCGTTTGGTGCTTTGGTAGCAACTATGATTGCAACTTCTGGTGATGAAGCGTATTTTATGCTGGCGTGGATTCCTAAAGAAGCCCTCCTGATTTTTGCTGCATCTAGCGTCCTTGCTATTATTACTGGAATAATCGTAGATAAAGTTTATAAAAATAAAAGCTTTGTCGAAAAACATGATTTCTCCTTCGATATTCATGAAAAACATTGTAACGACAAGGAAACAAGTTTGTTCGCTCTTCGTAATATTAGTTTTTTGCCAGAAAGAATGGTTCTTGTTGCAGTTGTTACAGGTGTTCTTGTATTAACTTTTACAGGTTGGATAGGACATTCGCATTCAGATAAGTTAATGTTTAGTTTACCCGAAAAAGAAACTGGTAAAATGGTGCAAATCTCTGATATTAGTGCATCATCTCAAACCGAAGAGGCACATATACATGCTGAGGATTGCGAACATACAGAGCACAGTTATCACGATGTTGATGACGAACATAAGCACGAGCATTCTATCGATTGGATAAAAATTACAATTATAATTAGTTCGCTGTTTGCTTTGATTGTTATTCTGTTTACCTCAGAACATTTTGTTAGGCAACATCTAATTAATCATGTTCTAAAAAAACACTTACTTAAAATATTTTTGTGGATTGCCGGAACCCTGATAGCTATTAATTTGATATTACATAATTTTGATGTAGGAACTTGGATTTATGACAATATGTTTTTTATCCTGATTATTGCTTTATTGTTGGGCATAATACCACAGTCGGGTCCACATTTAGTCTTTGTTGTTATGTTTATTCAAGGTCTAATTCCGTTTAGTATATTGCTCGCAAGCAGCATTGTTCAAGACGGACATGGAGCACTTCCTCTTTTGGCAGAATCTAAAAAAAGTTTTGCAGTGATGAAGTTTATTAATATATTAGTAGGATTATTGATAGGATCATTAGGACTACTGTTAAACTTCTAAAAATAATTAATTATGAAAAATAGAGAATTTACTTTTACAATGATCAAACCTACTGCTATTAGATTTGGTAAACTTGTCCCAATATTAGACGAAATTAATCATGCAGGCTTTGCTGTTATTGCAATGAAAATGACTAGACTCTCCAAAGCGCAAGCCGAAAAATTTTATGCAATACATAAAGAAAGACCATTTTTTGAAGAACTAGTATCCTTTATGTCTTCGGGACCTGTACTCGCAGCAGTATTGCAAAAAGAAAATGCTGTGCAAGAGTTTAGAAAACTTATTGGAAATACTAATCCACAATCTGCAGAGGAAGGTACAATTCGTAAAAAATTCGCAATCTCTATTCAAGAAAATGCGATACATGGATCCGATTCTGACCAAAACGCATTGATTGAAACTAACTTTTTCTTTAATCAGTTCGAAATTTTTTCAAATAATGAAAGTTTTTTGTAGTTTATAATTAGGCACGTTTATGCCACAATAAACCTTGCTATAACATGTAAATAGTAATTATTCTTATTTAGAAAAATCACGATTTAAGGTTTTCTTAATAAAAATTTAACATAATAAATTTGGTTTGTGTTTAAATAATCTCTATATTTGCATTAGAATACTTAAATACTTAATTGATAAACTTAAAACACAAAAATATGAGCGCACAAGATTTTAACACCAGATTGATGACTTACGAAAACAGTTTGAGCTATTTTGCATTAAGTCTAACAAGAGATCCCGATACAGCGAAGGATCTTGTTCAGGATACTTATTTAAAAGCTATTCAATATCGCGACAAATACACATTAGATAACAATATTAAAGCGTGGTTGTTCACAATTTTACGAAATACTTATCTTAATCAAGTAACGAGATTGTCCTACAAGAATACAATTAAAGACGATTCAGACGATTCATACATTATTAAAAACACATTACCCGAGAATGAAAATGCGGAGTCGATTATAAATACAGATGAGATTACTTCCGAAATTAACGCCTTGAATAAGGAATACAGAATACCTTTTCAAATGTTTTTAGATGGTTTTAAATATAAAGAAATAGCCGAAGAAATTGATCTTCCCATTGGTACTGTTAAAAGTAGGATTTTCTTTGCACGTAAAATTTTAATGGAAAGGCTTCACGAATTTGCGTAAAAACTTCAAGAAAATATTAGATTCTCATACAACTTAATTGTTTAAAAATGCCACTTTATTTCAGAGTGGCATTTGTTTTGCAAATATGTGTTTGCAAATGTTTTTAAATTTGTGTTATTTTACAATTTGAAACTAACAGTATGTACAGATTAATAACTATAGTCATCGCAATAACAATAAGTATTTCAGTATCTTCTCAAAAGATGATGAACTTAGGGATAGATGCTATGGATCGAGAACAATTTGCTTCAGCTATTAATTATTTTGATGCACAAATTAGAAAAACACCTAAAAAAAAGCAAATTGTTGCAGAAGCTGCTTTTAATGCAGGATATTGTTGCAAAAAGTTATCATTGCCTGTTAGAGCATCAGATTATTTTAAAAAAGCAATATTAAACAATTACGAAAATCCTATTGTGTACTTATATTATGGGGAGGCACTTCAAATGCTCCAAAAGTACGATACTGCATTAGTATATTACGAGAAGTTTAAAATGCTTGAACCAAAGCACAAACTTGCTAATAAAGGGATAGAAAGCATAAAATACACCTTTGAAATGTTAAACAATCCTACTAGATACGAAGTGAAAATAAGAGGTGTTTTAAATTCAGGCGAATATGATTATTGCCCTTTCTTTGAGGCTCGTAATAATAAAAAAATCTATTTTACATCTACTCGATACGCTCCAACCCACATTTCAATAAGTCCAGAATCCGGCGATTTTTGTTCTAATTTATTTTATTCCGAAATGGACAAGGATGAAAGATGGTCTGATCCTTTAATCGTGCCAGGACTTGTTAATACCAACGATGAAGAAGGTGCAGCTTGCCTTAATCATAAATCGAGCAACTTATATTTTACAAGATGTAAATATGATAAAAACAAGGATAAAGGATGCCGAATATTTGTTGCTAAAAGAGTGGGCAGTTATTGGGGACAGATTAAGGAAGTCGAAATCCGAGGAATTCCCGATGATATCTCAATAGGGCATCCAGCAATAAGTGATGATGAACTGAGCTTATATTTTGTCGCCGACAGCTTGCTTGGTGGATTAGGTGGAAAAGATATTTATAAAGTAACAAGACTAAAGAAAAACCTTCCATTTGAGCCACCTCAAAACCTTGGAGATAAAGTAAACACAGAAGCTGATGAGGCACATCCTTATATTCGCAGTAATGGGGTTTTGTATTTCTCCTCTGACGGGCATCCTGGCATGGGAGGATTTGATATTTTTAGTGCAAAACATATAGACGGTGCGAATTATAAAATCCAAAACTTAGGGAGTCCTATTAATAGCTCGCACGACGATTTTGGTATAGTTTTTATGGGTATGAAAGAAGAAGGCTTCTTAACATCACGAAGAATTGGAGGAATGGGGAAAACAGATTTGTATCATTTTATATTGCCAGAAATAAATTATAAAGTTTCAGGAACTGTTTGGAACAAATATACAAACGAGGCTGTGCCCGATGTCGATATTCAGGTAATGAATGATGAATTCATTTTAATGGATAGCCAGTCAACTGATAAGTTTGGACGTTATGAGATAGATTTGAAACCTGAGAATAATTATATTATTTATTATAAAACACTTGGCTATCTAGTTGAAAAAGCGACTGTAGAGACAAAAAATCTAACAGATTCAAAACATTTTGTTAGAGATGTCTTTTTAAAAAAATAAATATTATATTTGACAAAGTTTATAAAACGAAAAATTACATATTATGAAACGTATTGTATTTTTAACACTTGTATTGATTTCTCCTATTTTTATGATAGGACAAAAGGCTTTAATCGAAAAAGGAGATGGCTATTATAACACATATATGTTTGATCTCGCTAAAGATTATTATGAAAAATCCTTAGGAAGCATCACTACACAAGCCGATAAAGCCTTAGTAAACTATAAATTAGGATATTGCTATAAAATGCTTGGAAATAGTGATAAAGCCGAAATGTATTTTGGCGTAGCAGTTAAAAATTATGTTAAGGGTGTGATAAAGCCTGATGTCTTGCTTTTTTATGCAGATGCACTCAAAATGAATGGCAAATATGAAGATGCAATAGATATTTATAAACAATATCTTCAGGTCTCACCACAAGACCACCGTGCATCAAGTGGATTAGAAGCTTGTAAACTAGTGCCTAAATGGATAAATAGACCTACTCGTTATAAAGTTGTTAATGTGTCTAAGTTTAATACTCTGCAGCTCGATTTTTCTCCCGTTTGGGCTTCAAAAGATTACCGAAGTTTATATTTTACAAGCTCACGTGAAGGCTCAATGGGAAGCCGTGATAATTATAAATCGGGGCAGAAATTTACGGATATCTTTGAAGTAACTCAAGATCGCAAAGGAAACTGGAGTGAGCCAATACCACTTGCTGGAGGTGTGAATACCGAAGACGACGAAGGAGCATCAACTGTCTCCATGAAAGGTGCCGAAATGTTTTTTACAAGATGTAAAGCAGGTAAAAAAATTGACGAGCCTTGTAAAATATTTTATACAAATAAAAAAGGAAATGCCTGGGGAGAAGCTGTGCAGGTTAGCATTATAGGATTTGAAAATTACGAAGTCGGATACCCCGCACTTTCTAAAGATGATAAAATACTCTATTTTTCTGCCGAAGCTCCTGCTGGATACGGTGGTATGGATTTGTATAAAGCCGAAAGAATTGGAAATTCAGGTTATGAATTTGGAAAACCAATAAATCTTGGCGATATAGTTAATACTCTCGGCGATGAAGTATTCCCAACTGTTAGATCTAATGGAACTCTTTATTTCTCCTCAGACGGACACAAGGGAATGGGAGGACTTGATATTTATAAAACTATTATGGATGATAAAGGGACAATTACTGGAATTGAAAATATGAAATATCCAATAAACTCCTCTTTTGATGACTTCGGAATTATTTTTGACGGAGACCAAGAAATAGGATATTTAAGCTCTAATCGTAAAGGCGGAAAAGGTAGTGATGATATATATTCTTTTAGCTTGCCCCCATTAGTAATAAACTTAAACGGACTAGTGAGAGATACTACTGATATTGACAATATTAAACTAATAAAAGATGCAAAAATTACAATTTTGAACGATGCAGGTGTCGCTGGTGAATTAGTTAGCTCTGCTACTGGTGGCTTTACTTATAAACTTGAACAAGATCAAAATTATAAAATTAAAGCCGAAGTTAGCAAAGATTATTTCTCTAATTCAATCACTTTTTCTACTTTTAAAATCGAGTATGATACTGTTATTAATATTGTTATAAATCTTGCTAAAATTCCTAAAATTATTACTCTACCTAATATTGAGTATGAATATGATAAAGCTGAACTCCGTCCAGAATCAACAGTCGCTCTCGATGGTTTAGTTAAAACTATGGAGGATAATCCAAATTTGACCATCGAACTACGTGCTCATACTGACTTTAGAGGGCGAGATGAATATAATATGGAATTGTCGCTTGCCCGCGCAAAATCATGCGTTGATTATCTTATTGGAAAAGGGGTTAAAGCCGATCGATTGACTGCAAAAGGTCTAGGAGAATCTGAACCTAAAGTTATTGATAAAGAACTTAACAAAGCTTTTCCCTATTTTTCTATCAGTACTGTTTTAGATGAGGCGTATATCACAAATCTAAAAGATACTAAAAAGAAAGAAGAGGCTCATCAAATAAATCGTAGAACTGAATTTAGTGTACTTTCAACTGACTATGGAAGCGAAGACAAAGAAGCTGCTCAAAAAGAAGTAGTAAATAAACCAAAACAACAGGGAAGCGCTATTATTAAAGAAACTAAAAACGGAGAATTTTAAAGGTATTATCCAAAATAAATAAAGCAGCAGTTCATTGGACTGCTGCTTTGTTTATTTTAGATTTATTGATAATCTAATCCCCTTGAGATATTTTTAATTGTGTGAGTCTCTATGAATTGAATACTGCTATTTTAATAATAATTAATATTAATATACAATGAGCCTGCAATTTAAACAAGAATTTATTATTTTTGCAAGCAAAAAAATGATAGACAGTTCGAGATATAATGCACGTGGAGTTTCTGCTTCTAAGGAAGATGTCCATAATGCAATAAAAAATATTGATAAAGGTTTGTATCCTAAGGCGTTTTGTAAAATTATTCCTGATGTTTTGGGTAAGAATGCAGACTATTGTAATATCATGCACGCAGACGGTGCTGGAACAAAATCATCACTCGCATATATGTACTGGAAAGAAACTGGCGACCTGTCAGTTTGGAAAGGTATTGCTATTGATGCAATTGTTATGAATATAGACGACTTGCTTTGTGTGGGAGCTACTGATAATATACTTTTGTCCTCAACAATAGGACGCAATAAACAATTGATACCAGGCGAAGTTATTTCTCAAATTATAAATGGAACCGAAGAGTTTTGCTCCGAAATGAGAAAATTAGGAGTCAATATTCAACTTACTGGCGGCGAAACTGCAGATGTCGGAGATCTTGTACGTACGATTATTGTTGACTCTACTGTTACTTGTAGAATGAAAAGACAAGATGTGATTACAAATGAAAATATCGCTCCAGGTAATCTTATTGTCGGATTATCATCGTTTGGTAAAGCTAATTACGAAAAAGAATATAATGGTGGAATGGGCAGCAACGGGCTTACGTCAGCACGACATGATGTGTTTAATAAAAGTCTGGTCGAAAAGTATCCAGAGAGCTTCGACCATGCCATAGATAAAGATTTCGTTTATTCTGGGCAATATAATCTTACAGATAAAATTGACGGCGTTGAACTTGATGCTGGTAAACTTGTTTTATCTCCTACAAGAACTTATGCACCAATAATTAAAAGAATACTCGAAAAATATCGCGACAAAATAAATGGCATAATCCATTGTAGCGGTGGTGCTCAAACTAAAATTCTTAATTTTATTGATAATATGCACATTGTTAAAAATAATATGTTTGACTTGCCTCCTTTGTTTAAACTAATTCAGCAACAAAGTGGTACACAATGGAAAGAGATGTACAAAGTTTTTAATATGGGACATCGCATGGAGTTGTATGTTGATAAGGATATTGCACCCAAAATTATTGAAATTAGCAAGAGTTTTGGAGTTGATGCGAAAATTATTGGTTATTGCGAGGCTTCTGAAAAAAAGAAACTTACAATTAAATCAGAAAAAGGTGAATTCATTTACGAATAATTAAATATTTTATGGCGAGTAATATAATAATGGACAAACTCGAAGGTGTGAAATCGAGATTCAAAGAGGTTGGTAATCTGTTAATCGACCCTTCGGTAATGTCTGACATGGATAAATACATAAAGCTAAATAAGGAATATAAGGAACTTGAGCCTATTATTAGAACTTATGAAGAATATAAACTCGTTATTTCTAATATTGATGATGCAAAATCGATTCTTGCAACTGAAAAAGATGAGGAGATACGCGAAATGGCTAAGATTGAGCTGGATGAATTATATCCAAAAGTTGATCCTTTAGAAGATAAAATTAAGTTTTTGCTTATTCCCAAAGACCCCGAAGATGATAAAAATGCGATTCTTGAGATAAGAGCAGGTGCAGGGGGCGATGAAGCCAGCCTTTTTGCTGGAGAACTTATGCGTATGTATGTAAAATATTCTGAAGATAGAGGTTGGAAATCCGAAGTAACACGATTTACAGAAGGTACGCAGGGAGGTTATAAAGAAATTGTGCTTAATGTTTCTGGTAACGGAGTATATGGAGTTTTAAAATATGAGTCGGGTGTGCATCGTGTACAAAGAGTTCCGCAAACCGAAACTCAAGGAAGAGTACATACAAGTGCTGCTTCGGTGGCTGTATTGCCCGAAGCTGACGAGGTGGATATTCAACTTAATCCAATAGATATTAAAAGAGACGAGTATTGTTCTTCAGGACCTGGCGGACAGTCTGTTAATACAACCTATTCGGCTATACGTTTAACACATATACCTACTGGGATTGTGGTTACTTGTCAGGACGAAAAATCAAAACTGAAAAATTTAGATTCTGCGATGAAAGAGTTGCGTACTCGACTTTATAATCTTGAGTATCAGAAGTATATGGACGAAATATCTAAAAAACGTAAAACAATGGTCTCAACTGGTGATCGCTCAGCTAAGATTCGTACTTATAACTTCCCACAAGGCAGAGTAACGGACCATAGAATTAACTATACTGCATATAATCTCCAAAATATTATGTTAGGTAATATACAAGAATTTATCGACCAGCTTACTATGGCCGAAAATACTGAAAGGCTTAAAGCGGCAGGACAAGAATAATATCAACACAATCACAAAATATCGCTTATAAATTTGTTTTTATGACTAGTGGCTTATGAAAATTATGTCATAAGTGTTAGATTAGTAAATTTTCTGCTAAATTTGACCCAAATCTTAAAACCATTTTTTATGAAAAATCTCATTCTATTCTCATTAGTGTTGTTTTTTTCTTTGCCTTTATTTGCTCAAGATTATTATTGGGTATATTTTACAGATAAAAATGCTGTTGAATTTAATCCTCACGAGTATTTTGATCAAAAAGCTATATCAAGGCGCGAAAAAAATAATATCTTTTTATACGATATTAGCGATTATCCTTTAAATGGCACTTATGTAAACATTATCTCTGATTTATCGACAGAATATATTGGTGAAACACGCTGGTTTAATGCTGTTGCAATCTTTGCAGACATGGACGCTATTGCTAAAATAGGCAAATTAGATTTTGTTGCTAAAATTGAAAAGATAGTTTCTGCTCCAATTATGTGTGAATACGAATCCTTTAGTGATAATGAGAGTTTTGAAAAAACATATAAGGATGCTATATTGCCACAATTGAGAGCAATGGAGGGCGAAGAGTTTGTCCGCAACAATATAGATGGAAAGGGAATAAGAATTGCTGTTTTTGACGGTGGTTTCCCCGATGTAGATACTCACTATGCATTTGCACATCTTCGAGAAAATCAGCAAATCAAAATGACATATAATTTTCCAAAAAAACAAGAAAATGTGTATGGTTGGAATAGTCATGGAACAATGGTTTTGAGTTGTATAGCTGGGATTGATCGTAATGGAAATAAAATGGGATTGGCAACTGGAAGTGAGTTTATTTTAGCACGAACCGAAATCAATTCCGAACCAGCTAAAGAAGAGGTTTATTGGCTGATGGCAGTCGAATGGGCTGATAAAAATGGAGCAGATGTTATTAACTCGAGCCTTGGTTATGGTGCAGATAGACACGATACTGAAGATATGGACGGAAAAACTTGTTTAGTCTCTCGTGCTGCGAATATGGCTGCTGCAAAAGGAATCTTAGTTTGTAATGCTATGGGTAACGAGGGCGACCAAAATTCGTGGAAAACTCTTGGTGCTCCTGCTGATGCTGATAGTATTTTATCAATTGGTGGAGTGAATCAAGAATCTGGATATCATATTGATTTTTCATCTTATGGCCCTACTGCCGATGGTAGAATGAAACCTAATGTTTCGGCTTTTGGAAAAGCTATGCTTGCTAAACCCAAAAATGGATATGGCTCAGCTTTTGGTACTTCTTTTGCCTCTCCGCTTGCTGCTGGCTTTGTGGCTTGTGCCTGGCAAACAAATAGAGAACTTTCGGCAATGGAATTAAAATCTGAAGTCGAAAAATCTGGAAATCTATATCCATATTATGATTATGCCGTGGGATATGGAGTGCCTCAGGCAGGGTATTTCACTAACAAAAAGTATGATAAAACCAACAAATTATTTGAAATAACTACAGATACTTCTGATGTGATTATTAGTGTTAGAAACAGAGAATTGTACGAGAAGGTTTTGCTTTATTATCATATCGAAAACGTAAATGCTCAACTTGATTATTATTCAGTAAATGAATTTTCATTGAATTCGGGTGATGAAATCAGGATAAAACACGAAGCTTTGCAAGGAGGAAAAAAACTTAGAGTTTATTGCCGTGGACATATTGAGGAATATAAATTAGCAGAAAACGATACTGATAAACTTGTAGATACTGACAAATCATATTATTCGCTTATTAACATTGATGGACAGCGGAGTTATTATAATAAAGACGTGGCGAGAGATAAGCCTTCTGCTTTTGGCGTAAATTCAAAATTTTACATATTACCTTATTTGTCTTTTGGACTCGCGATACCGCCTGATGACGATGGAATTAATATCCAATATGGGAAGTCAAAAAATTGGCAATTTGGTTTAAAATACATCAATAATGTTAGTAAATGGTATAGAGTAGGATTGAGCATTGATTATAGCAAGTCAAAATATTTTTATGACTTAGTTCCAATTATTCCTGATCCAAGTATTAACAAAACTCAAGCTTTTGTGCAATTAAATAGAATGAATTTTGAGTTTTTTCAACGTTTTAGACTTATTCCCGGTACTAGTACTGGTATTGGTACTTATATTGACTTAGGATTTTATGGAAACATGATGCTTAAATATACCGATAAGCAAACAACTACATATATCTCCGAGAATGTTACCGAAAAGTATTCGTATTGGAATAATTATAACAGATTTAATTGGGGCGTACAAGTTAAACTTGGTCATGGCGTTCTCGCCTTATATGCAAAATATAGATTTTCAGATGTTGTTGGATATATTCCACCATCAGCTTCTACACCTCCTCTGATGAGTTTTCCAAAGATTGAAGCAGGCATTGAATTGAATTTACCTTTGGTTCAATAAAAAAGCCCCTCTTTTGGGAGGGGCAGTGGTACCACCTAGAATCGAACTAGGGACACATGGATTTTCAGTCCATTGCTCTACCGACTGAGCTATGGTACCTTTTTTAAAGGACTGCAAATGTAAGTCAAATTTTTATTATTGCAAAAATATTTCTGTTTTTTTTACAATAATAAAATCGAATGCTTGATTTAGTGTTGATTATCAATGTTATAACTCAATTAAATTTGTGTTGTATGCTTGTTTGTAATTTGCAATATAAGCCTTATAAGTTTGTTTGAATGCGTTTCTCTGGCATATCGCAATGCTACGTACTGATGAGCTAAAGCTTAGGGATTGTCAAACAACGGCGAAGCCCTCACGACCAAAGGAAGTAATAAACTAAGCATTTTGACTTGTTCTTTTGCCGTTTTCCTTTGTTGTAACATTAGCAAAGATTCTGCAAGACCGAAAATTGAAGCGGTCTGGATTATTTAATTTATAATTGTAAAAATATCTCGAAACCAGCAATTCTCAATTTAGTGTGTTAATTTTATGTTAATCGTAAATTATATTGATTTTATAAATGAAATATTACTACTTTTATGCTAATAAAAATTACTCAGATATTTAAAAATCTGTTTTTAAAAAGTTAAACGAAAAATTTATACAAATGAAAAAATTACTTATTCTCTTTCTTTCCATTGCGATTTTTTATTCATGTGTCAATAAAGATGGTGCTAGAACAAAAACCGCTACCGATTCTAACGGATATACTTATGAGTATGTTGAGGGCGACCCTTCACAAGCTCGGATTTACACACTCGAAAATGGCTTAAAAGTCTATCTTGCTGTAAATAAGGATGTTCCACGTATTCAGACACTTATTGCAGTGCGTGCTGGAGCAAAAAATGATCCGCGCGAAACCACTGGTTTAGCCCATTACTTTGAACACATGATGTTTAAAGGTTCAAGCAAAATTGCTACTATGGATTGGGAAATAGAAGGTGCATTAATTAAGGAGATTTCTGACAAATTTGAATTGCGTAGTAAAATCGAAAATCCTGAAGAAAAAGCTGTAATTTATGCAGAGATTGACAGTTTATCAACTTTAGCTTCACAGTACGCCATTGCAAATGAGTATGATAAAATTTGTTCTGTTATTGGGGCTACTGGTACAAATGCTTGGACATCGTACGAAGAAACTGTTTATGTTAATGAAATTCCAGCTAACGAAACCGAAAGATGGTTGAAAACTGAGGCTGAAAGATTTGAAAATATGGTTTTAAGATTATTCCATACCGAACTCGAAACTGTTTATGAAGAGTTTAACATGATACAGGATAGAGACGGACGTAAAACTAATTCTAAGTTAATGGAAGCTCTTTTTCTTAAACATCCTTATGGAATAAATGTAATTGGTAAAGGCGAGCATATAAAAAATCCTTCAATGGAAAATATAATGCAGTTTAAAGCCGATTATTATGTGCCAAATAATATAGCAATTTGTATGTCAGGAGATCTTGATTATGAACAAACTATAAAACTTATTGACCAATATTGGGGACATTTGGAAGCTAATGAAAATCTTCCTGAATTTTCTTATGATGAAGAGGATGCTAGAACAGCAATCGATGAAATAGATGTTTTTGGCCCTGAAAGAGAAACTGTTTCTTTGTCTTATAGAACTCTTGGAAACAAATCTAAAGAGGCAAAATATTTAGACATGATTGGTGAAATCCTAAATAATGGAAAAGCTGGTTTAATTGATTTGAATCTTGTGAAACAACAAAAAGTAATGTCGGCTTATGCTTATGCTTATGCAATGAACGACTATGGTTTGTTTCAGATGGGAGGGACACCACGACAAGGTCAAAGTTTAGAGGAAGTCAAAGACTTATTGATAATCGAACTCGAAAAAATAAAAAATGGTAAGTTTGACGAATGGCTTCTTGAAGCAATTGTGAATCAAATGAAATTAAGACAAATTAGAGCTGTCGAAGGAAATTCTATTGCTTACTCTTTTGTAGATGCGTTTATTAGCGACAGACCATGGGAACAAGTAGTTTTCGAAGTTGAAGAATATGAAAAAATCACTAAGCAAGAGTTGGTTGATTTTGCAAATACGTTCTTTACAGATACTTATGTTGTTATTTATAAGCGAATTGGCGAAGATGCAGAAGCTATACATATCGAGAAACCAAAAATTACTCCGCTTAGCATAAATAGAACTGCCGAATCGGAGTTTATGACTGAGTTAAAGGCTATGGAGCCACAAGATGTTGAGCCAGTATTTGTTGATTTTAAAGATAAAATTGAAACTAAAAATATTGTCGATGGACTTGAGTTTAATTATATTAAAAATGAATCTAACGATATATTTAGCTTATATTATATTTTTGATATGGGTAGAGAAAACAATAAATATTTACCAATAGCAATCAATTATCTTCAATATCTTGGAACAGAAGATAAAACTATTGACGATTTGCAGAAAGAATGGTTTAGATTAGGTATTAACTTTAATGTGTCAGCAGGTGCAGATAGATCTTATGTGTATATAAATGGATTGGACGAAAATATGGAGCCAGCACTAACACTTATGGAAGATATTTTTGCTGGAGTACAGTCTAATCAAGATGTATATAATGACTATGTAGATGGAATTATTAAATCGAGACTTAATAGCAAATTAGATAAAAACACCATTCTTTGGGGCGGACTTTACAATTACTCTCTTTATGGTAAAAAATCTTCGTTTACTGATATTGTAAGTGAAGAAGAACTACGTAATTTGAATCCAGAGATATTGTCTAATCTTATTCATGAGTTGTTAGATTATCAGCATAAGATTTTTTATTACGGACCAAGAGAATCTAATAAAGTTTGTGATTTAATAAAAGCAAATCATAATGTATCGGGTGAATATAAAGCAATACCTACAAGAATGGAATTTGCAGAGCTGGATTTTGAACAACCAAAAATACTGTTTGTTGATTATGATATGGTTCAAACAATGATAGCAGTAGTATCAAAAGATGTTGAATTTAACAAAGATATATTGCCTATTTCTACAATGTTTAATGAGTATTATGGCGGTTCAATGTCGAGTATTGTTTTCCAAGAAATTCGCGAATCAAAAGGACTTGCATATTCTAGCTACGCAGGATATCGTTTAGCTAGCGAAAAAGGAAAATCAAATTATGTGTTTGGATTCCTTGGCACACAACCCGATAAAATGAAAGAAGCACTTGATGCTCTTACTGGATTGCTAAATGAACTTGCGCTGTCAGAAGAAGCTTTTAACAACAGTAAGGAGGCTCTTATTAAGCAATATAATACTGATAGAATAATTAAGTCTAGCATCTTTTGGACATACGAAAATAATAAAAAACGTGGTATCGACTATGATATCCGAAAAGACATTTATGAAAGTGTGCAGAATTATAAATTATCTGATGTTGAGACATTCTTTAATGAACACATTACAGGTAAAAAATATGATATTTTGATAGTTGGAAGCAAATCGAAAATTGATTTTGCTTTGTTGAATAATTATGGTAAAGTTCAGGAACTTAGTCTTGAGGAGATTTTTAATTACTAGATTATTTATGCAATAACCAGATTTACGCACTGGCTTCAATATCGCTCAGTTTATTGCAGCCTTGCAAAAATGTTGAAAACAATATTATACACTACTTAAGAGAGCTTATCGGCTCTCTTTTTTTTAGTTTATTCAATAGCTACAAATGTTAAAATTTGTTTGATTCCAACTTAATGTTGTGAAAGTTTATTTGTTTTTTTTAAATTTATATCATTACTTTTGTATGTCTTCTATTGAATAGATTAAGTGTGTAGAATACTGAAAAATATTAATTTAAAATTTCACGTATAATGAATTACGGAAAAATCACGAATTTAATTAAAATCAATAAATATGAGTAAAAAAACAATTTTAATTTTAGCAGTATTTCTTTCAGTTACCATTGCAAAATCGCAGACCTACGAATCAATTATTGATACTACAAAAATGTGGGTGATTTACGAATCGTCTGCCTATGAGCTTATTTATGGTAAGACCGTTGCTTATAAGATTGCAAACGACAGCACATTTATTGACGACAGATATTGGTATAAGGTTTTAAAGGCAGAAGATTCTACATATACACAATGGTCATTTTTTTCTTACATAAACGAAGAAGACAAAGTTATATCTCTTAATGGGAGTTTTGCGGGGTTTGGTTCACCTCTTTATGATTTTAATCTTATTGCTGGCGACTCGCTTTGTTGTACTCCCGAAAATGTAATGTGCATGGAAATAGAAGATAGTTATGAGAGTTTTTTTGCGGATAAAAACAGATATACACAAACACTAGTTGACGATATAATTTATGAGGGGATTGGCAGTAAATCTAGAGGGCTATTACATTTTTATGATTATGTGGGGGTATCTCGTACTTTGGTATGCTATTTCCACAACGGAGAGTTGTTATACAAACACCCGTCTTTAGAAAATTGCTATCAAAATGATTATCCCAGCAATATAAATGTAAATACTATCAATAGGATGAACAATCTTATTATTTATCCTAATCCGACAAGTGAAATGATACATATTCCTGATGTTTCGCCTCAGTCTCATTATCTAATATATGATGTTTATGGGAAAGAAATATGTACAGGGAAATTAAACAACAATAATGATGTTAATGTTTCAGATTTGCACAGTGGCTTGTATTACATTCGTATTACTTTAAACCACGAAAATTATTCAGGGAAGTTTATAGTTAAATAGTTTCAGAACTCAGGTTTAAAGATAAGCCTTAAAATTGTGGTCGAATTTTGACTTTACATTGCCGACAAAAACAAATAAAATCTTATTACTGCTAATAATGGAGGCAATATAAACGTCAGTAAAGACTACAAAACCTCAAAACTTCAAAACCTCAAAAATTGATTGTACTTTATGATCTTTTTAACGTTTCCATAACCGCAAAAAAGGCGGATGATGGAAAGTTAAAAAACATTAGGATTACAGTAGCCGCAACACTCTGATTACAGCAACACTCGGATTGCAAATAAATCCGAGCGAGCCAGTGATTGCAACCGAGCGATAGCGAACTCACTTCGATAAAAACTCACTTCGACACTTCGGCGTTGCCAGTGCTGGCAAACTCAGCGTATCGCAGTGCATCGCAGCAAAGCTAAATCCGAGTAATCCATTGATTTTTAATTATTAAACAAGATTAAATCTAAAAAACAATCGGGTGCTTACAATTTAATGTAAGCACCCGATTTTTTATTGTCATTTAGTGTTTGTCTATAATAACTGGTTTTGCTCTCAAACATTATGGCTCAAACACTTTTTTTTATAGACAGAAACTATTTTTTTTCCTGACTATCTGTTTTTGTAGTACCTGCACAACCTGTTTTTGCAGTAGTTCCCGAGCAACCTGTTTTTGCAGTAGT
>JAQVOR010000008.1:0-3916 GCA_028702535.1 Bacteroidales bacterium | reverse complement strand
CAACCTGTTTTTGCAGTAGTTCCCGAGCAACCTGTTTTTGCAGTAGTCTCTGCACAACCTGTTTTTGCAGTAGATCCTGCACAACCTGTTTTTGAAGTAGCTCCTGGGCAACCTGTTTTTGCCTTTGTTGTACTTGGGCAATCTGTTTTTACTTTTGCTTGATAGTCTATTTCAGCTAATGAGGCAATAATTTTATCGGTGTCAGTTTTATCGTTGCGGTATTTTACAGTAACGATATCTTTTTCGTAATCGGTTTGGACATCCGTTATGCCTTTAGTGAATGCTAATTGTTTTTTTACTTTTGTAGCACAACTGTTGCAAGCCATATTACAAACTAAACTTACCTCTGAAATTTTGCTGTTCGCTTTAGTCTCTTTTTTTGTTTCTTCTTGAGCACTCATACTTGTGATACCTGCAAAAAGCATTACTGTTAAAATTAAAATTGTTTTTTTCATAATAAATTCTGTTTTTTAGTTAAACTTTATTTTGATTGTTGTTGAATTGAAAATCTTACACCGAGATAGAATTTACGCCCATGAACCGGTCCCCAAATTAAAGATGAGTCGAAATAACCACTGTATGGATCGCTTGCTGATATAATTGGTAGTTTTTGAGTGAATCCTAATAGGTTCTCAACACCAAAATACATTTCCCAATGTCTGAAAAACTTTGTGATTTGTGCATTATAAATTTGATACGCTGGGAATTCCTGTAAAAGTCTAAACTCTTCTGGATTAGATTCTGTTGATGGAATACGTCCGCCTCCGTTAAGTTGTGCAGTAAAATCATATTGCCACTTTTCTAAAGGAGTTTTGTACGAAAATGTTGCAATCCCTTTGTATCTATTTGTTAATGGAACTTCTAAAAGCTGTCCATTAATAGTTTGTTTTACATCGTTGTAACGATATGCCAATGTTGCATCAAGACCTTTGATTATCTCATAACTGGTTTCTACTTGAAATGTATTCGAAAAAGATTGCCCATCTAAATTGTAAAAATGAACTTTTGTAACATCTTCAAAATCCGTAATTATCTGATTCACAAAGTCTGTTCTATAAAATTCTACATTTACCGTCATATCTTTATTGGCAATCGGAATGTACCAAGTTATGTTAGAGCCATAATTCCAGGCTTCTTCTAATTTTAAATCTTGATCAATGATAAAGATTCTCGAAGAAGCTAATAAGAAACTATTTTCGGCTAAAACATTTGCTTTACGATATCCTTTGCCTGCCGATGCACGAACAATTACATTGCCTGAGATATTATATCTAAGATTTAGACGCGGCGTAATCAGTAATCCGTGTTCGTTATGATAATCTGTTCGACCACCAACAATCACATTAAATTTCTCGAATAATTTTCCTGTATATTGAAAAAATGCACCAGGCACTACTTCGAGATCAGTAATCAGACTATCGTTGAGGCTTTGCTCCAAATCTTCGTATTTTAGGCTTAGACCTGCATTATAGCGATGGTGTTCGTTTGCATTAAAAGCAGATTGCCAAATTAAATTGTAGTATCCGCTAATTTGTTGAGCATCAAAGGTTTTTGGACCAAAATAAGAGTCTTGATTATGTCCAGTAAAATTGGCAATCATTGCTATACTCTGATGTTGTCTTTGCGGAAATACATATCCCATTTTATAAAAAGCCTCAATTCTGTTTGTTTTAATGTCAATTTTATAAGGAGTATATGCATCAGAAAAATCTGAAGGAATACTTCCTAACTGACCACTTTTTCTTGACTCATCAATGTATTTAACTCCAAATCTCATAGTTAGATTTTTGCTAAAATAATCCCATCGATTAAAAAAGTTGTACTGATCAATCTGTGGCATATCAACAAACCCGTCTTTATTGTCGTCAATAGACAGAAGGTCAAATTGCGTATGTGCTAAAATGGTAGTACTTAGTTTTGGACTAACTATAAATGAGGCATCAAGGTTATTTTCCACTTTTCCAGCTGAGCTTACTAATTGATTAAAAAACAGTAAGTCAGCATTTTTTGGCTTCTTGTATTCTACATTTATTTGCCCTGTAATAGCATCGTAACCATTGATGACTGCCGAAGTTCCTTTAGAAACCTGTATTGATTCCATCCACGGACCAGGAATATACCCGAGAGCATAAGCTTGAGAAATTCCGTAAAGGTTTGGAATATTTTCTGTCATCATCTGGACATATTTGCCAGCAAGTCCTAAAAGTTTTATTTGTTTGGCTCCTGTTGTAGCATCGCTATAAGAAGCATCAACCGAAGCATTTGTTTCAAAACTTTCAGATAAATTGCAACATGCTGCTTTGTGTAGCTCTGCACCTGTAATATTTTGCACATGGCCAGTTTCCATTTTGTCGTAATGACTACCCATTTTGCGTGCTCCGATTGTAACCTCCTCTAGAAAACGACTGTCATGCAAAATAATTTCTAACTTCTCGTTTGGATTGTTTACAATTATTGTATCGGGACGATAGCCGACAAAACTGAAAACTAACTCATTACTTGAGTTTGGTTTTTCAATTGTAAAATTTCCGTTTTTATCACTTGTTGTTCCAATTTCAGTGTTATTCCAGTAAATATTGACACCAAATAGAGGTGTTTTGTTTTTATTGTCAGGCTCATAAACTATTCCTTTTATTTGAGATAGTGCCGGAGACAATACAACAAGCATAAAAACAATAGTAATATATATTGTTCTCATTATTATTTAATATAAATGTGATAAATTGATTTAATAAACACTTAAGGATTGTAAAGCCTTAAAAAAGCGTAATTAAATCATAAACGGAATACGGAATTGATGATACAGATATCTTTATCGATGTCTGAAATATTTATTAATGGGGAGATTTTTAAAATTATTGTTTTGAAATTGTAATAGTTTGTTAGAATATAATCACTTGTAAAAAAATGGCTTATATGTTTACTAAGTTCAATTATCGAAGTTTTTGCTATTTCAGGTATGTTTGAATTTGAGAATAGCACATCAAGAGAAACATATTTAATATTTGTATTGTTAATGTGATTATCATCATGGCAAAAGCAGTCGTGTTCGTGCTTATGCTCAGAGCAATCATGTATATGTTGATGATTATGACTTACTTCGCCAAACTCAAAAAAAGCAATTTCTTGTTTTTCGGTATTACAACCCGAACAAAAATATTGTTCAAGAATAAAACCGTTATTACCAATCAATATAATTGAGGCAGTAAAAACAGCGAATATGAATTTAGCAATTTGCATTATGCAATAATAATCATTTAATTGTTTACAAAACAAAATATTTTGAATAATGTTTAAAAAAAATGGGACTATGTCCCATTTTCATACTTAATAAATATATGAGTTTGAATTTATTTGATTTCTTTAATTTGAATTTTAGTATCGAGTTCTTTTATTTCATTATCAGTTCTTTTATTTTTAGAACTTTGCTTTTCCGTATCTATGGATTGTAATTTTGTAGTCTTTGTCTCGATTTTTCTATTTTTTATTTGATATTTATAAGATTTTTCTTGAGGCAGATTGTATGATTTAGCATCAAGATAAACTCCTTGTTCTATTCCTTTAAATGAACCATCCTTTTTAATTATAACTGGTTTTCTATTATTTTGCATATATGGATCATCTCTGTCAGCCATAACCGTCCAAGAAATTTCTCTATTTGGTTCTCCATAAGCAACAAATGATGCAAAATCTCCATTCCATTCATATCCAATTCCAAATGGGCGACCAATACATGTAATTTGTACTGTAGCTTCGTTTTCTTTAGTTAAAGCTTTAAAATATGATGGCATTTCAACTCTAGCTTCTCCATTATCATTTAATAATATTTTGCCTCTGTACATTACTAAAGCTTCAGGCGATTCAATACAAGTATGTCTTAGTAATTCGTTTTCTGGATTTTCTGGATTGTCGATTA
>JAQVOR010000221.1 GCA_028702535.1 Bacteroidales bacterium | reverse complement strand
GCGAAATAACCGAAGATAATCATGAAGTAATCCTTTTTGAAGGTGGAAAAGGAGGACTTGGAAATACAGAGTTTAAAACTTCTACAAACAGAGCACCAAGATATTCGCAACCTGGTATAGAGGGAATTGAAGCAAAGATAATTCTTGAGTTAAAGATTTTGGCGGATGTTGGCTTGGTAGGGTTCCCTAATGCTGGAAAATCAACTCTTTTGTCTGTCGTGTCGGCAGCTAAACCCGAAATAGCTGATTATCCTTTCACTACTTTAGTGCCGAATCTTGGTATTGTAAATTATAGAGATGGTAAATCTTTTGTTATGGCCGATATTCCTGGTATAATCGAAGGAGCTGCCGAAGGAAAAGGACTTGGACACCGGTTTTTAAGACATATTGAACGAAATTCTGTCTTGCTTGTAATGATTCCAGCTGATTCTGAGAATATCAAAAAGGAATTTGATGTTTTAATGAATGAACTTAAAAAATATAATCCTGAACTGCTTGATAAAAAAAGAATCTTAGCAATTACTAAAGCCGACCTTATTGACGAAGAAATAGAACAACTTTTAAAACCAGAGTTGCCATTAGCAATAGAAACTGTGTTTATTTCGTCTTTGATAAATAAAAATATTGATAAACTAAAAGATATTTTGTGGAAAAACCTTAATTAATGATAGAATTTCTTGAAAATATTGACCATAAACTATTATTGCTCTTAAATGGACTCCATTTTGATTGCCTTGACCCTGTAATGTTTGCTATATCGTCAAAATGGTTCTGGATACCGATTGTGATAATTTTTTTTTACTTCATTATAAAAAAATATAAAAAGAAATTTTGGATTCCACTTTTAATTGCTATTATTTGTTTCGCAATTACTGATCAGGTGTCGCATATAACTAAAGAAAGCTATAAAAGATATAGACCCTCTCATAATTTGGAACTCGCTCAAAAAGTACACGTAGTTAATGATTATAGAGGTGGACAGTATGGATTCTTTTCGGGACATGCTACAAGTAGTTTTGGCTTGGCATTAATTACTCTCTTGTTTGTAAAACGTAAACTCTATACCTATATAATAATAGCTTGGGCAGTTTTAGTATCTTATTCCCGAATATACCTTGGCGTTCATTTTCCTTCCGATGTTTTTATTGGAGTGTTAGTAGGTTTATCAGTAGCTTTTTTGGTGTGGAAAACGATGAAGTCAATTCCATATTTTCGAAATACAGTCTGCTAAATTATTTTTGCGTAATTCGGCTTTTATAATGGAATTTCGTATATTTGAGCAGTGCTAAAATTACAATTTATTAATAACAGTTTTTTAAAAATATCATTTATAATAACCAATACTATGAAAACACATCTATATTTATTAGGCTTTATTTTTTGCTTCGTTGCTTTGTTATCATGTACAGGCTCTAAAACACTAAAAGAAGGATCGGATACACAAGTTTTTGAGCTTGAAACAGATTGGCAAAAAGCCCAAATCAAAGGTAAGGTTAAGTCTATCGACGAAATAAGGTATTATTTTAATTATGATGAAGAGGTGATAATCGGAAAAGGAGACATGGAAAGACGAGAGCTGACACAGTTTAATCGTAAGGGCTTTATTACTAGTTATGCCAATTATGGCTCAGAAAATTATATCGTTTCAGAGACAAATCATTTTTATGGCGAAAATGGATTGCGTGATTCAAGTTATGTTTATAATGGATTGGGAGAATTATCAGAGATTAGTGTTTTTCTTTATGATAACACAGGCATAGTGTCTAAAATAGAGAATTATTCCCCAGATGGCGATTTGTTGTATAATGAAATAATGGAATATAATGCAGATAGAATGCCTGTAAAAACTAAAATATTTATTGATAGCGAAGAAGATATTGTACTCATAACTGAAACTCAATATAATGATAAGAAACTTAAACAACAAGGCCTTTATCACGATATATTGCAGGATATTTATATTACAGCGAAGTACGAATATGATGCAAATGAAATATTGATAAAACGCTCATATTTTGATAGAGATGGCGAATCGCAGGGGATTTACGAATTTGAATATGAATATAACAATAACAAAAATTGGATACGATGCAATGAGTTTCGTGACGGGAAACAGTCGTTTATTGTAGAACGCATAATCGAATATTTTGATTAATCAAGAATTGTTTTTGCTTCTTTGCATAATTGCGGTATGTTTTAAATATTACAACTAACTAAGATATTAAATTTTGCATTTCGCTAAAAAGTCTTATTTTTGTAATTCTTAATGAGTTATTAGCTCAGTTGGTTTAGAGCACTAGCTTGACAGGCTAGGGGTCGCTGGTTCGAATCCAGCATAGCTCACAAGAATAAAAAGCTTGATATTAAAGCGTTTAAGTTATGTAAACCTTTAGTGTCAAGCTTTTTCATTAGCCTGTTAAATTGTTTTTATGTTCGTTTTCGTTCCTTTATGTTCTTTTATATTCCTTTATAAGTTTGCATTTTATTTGCAAATTATTTTGTTTTTAAATTTGCAGTTCGTATATTTACAAAAACATTTTGAAAATGCAATATAATTAAATGTGAAGATTATTTATTGTTTTTAATGACCAATAATACTATGTTTATATGAGAAATATATATTTTTTTAACTAGTTTATTTGTTGTAGTTGGATTTTCGTTATTTTCACAGAACGATTTTGGCTTATACGGGAATGTCGGAAGTTCAATAACGCATGGACAACAATACCGGACAACAAGCAATCAGACAAGACCAACTGGGTACGGATTTGCGATATATTCAAGAACTTTTAGGACACAAGAGTAGTAAGACGACAGAAATATATACAAATGTATTGACAAAAAGTTTACAAAAAATAAAATCTCACGCTGGCTCGGATTTGCAATCCGAATGTCTGTAATACCAAGGGCACGGATTTCAAATCTGTGCCAGCGTGGGGAAGGCACGAAAGTAGCAGAACTACGGAGGTATATCCACATATTACTACAAAAGGGTTTGATAACATAAAAAGTCCGTTAGATAATTTGGATATATAAAAACTTTATTTATATTTACTTTTTAATAAATAGTTGTTAAATAAATCCCGTTATTAATTAAATGGACATTCTTATGAAATTTACAATGTTTTCGATTAATATGCTTGTAAACAGCACATTAAACATAAATATAAACCTAAACCTAAGTGTGATATAGTCGCCTAATGGCGACTATCCACTCGTTA
>JAQVOR010000096.1 GCA_028702535.1 Bacteroidales bacterium | reverse complement strand
TTATCCGTTACAATTTAGCAAACAGTGGCTACAATTAGAAAACTCGCCTCTTAGTCTGGAGTTTATTAGTCCTGAGATGCGTTTGCGTAGAGGTTCGATATTTATTTTAAGTAGCACGTCGTTAGCAAATGCGAACATTAGCATTAGTCGGGCTTCTTTTTTGTTTATTCCTCTTTGCATTAAGTAAAACAGAGCAGTTTCGTCTAGTTGCCCTACTGTTGCTCCGTGGCTACATTTAACGTCATCGGCATAGATTTCGAGTTGTGGTTTTGTTCGCATTTTAGCATCTGGCGTTAAGCAAAGATTTTTATTTGACTGATATGCTAATGTCCTTTGTGCATCGGGACGAACAATTATTCTGCCAGCAAAAGCACCTTTACCTTTTTCGTCTATAATTCCTTTAAATAGTTCATTGCTTGTGCAATCGGGTACTATATGGTCTATGATAGAGAAATTGTCCACTCGTTGTTCTCTGTCGGTAAGGTTTAATCCGTATAGGTTGGCTTCGCTAAAACGTCCGGCAAGTTGGACAAAGAAATTATTACGGATTATCCCACCGTGCAAGGACAAAGCTAATGTACTTGCATTTGCATGTTCATCTAATTTTATGAAATGCGAATTTATAACTCCCGATTTATTTGGTTCGTTTTGTAAAGCATGATATTTTAAATTTGCATTTTTACCAATAAAGGATTCGGTAACGTCAATAACAAAATTGTTGCTGGTGTTGAGTGTATGATCACAAATTACCATGTTTAGCTCGGTGTTTTCTTCTAAAATAATGAGATTTCGTTTAAAAATGTTTTTATTTCCGAAGCCATGAGTTAAGTTAACAAGTTGAATTGCTTTATTTAGCTTTGCATTTTTAGGGATGTAAATAAAAAGTCCATCATTAGATAGCATGGTGTTTAAATTTACAAAGCCGTCAATAGAAGAACCAGCATGTTGGTTGTAATATTTATTAAGGATTTCTGGATGTTTAATTTTAGCTTCTTTTAAACCGCAGATAATAATATTCTCGTCAATGCCTGTGAGTTTTTCGTTTTTCTCGTAATATTCGCCATTAGAAAGCAGAATTACGTGAGTGTCCATATCTTCGACTTCGCAACGAAAAAAAGTGTTTAGATCGACTTTAGCACTGCGTGAGTCTGTTGTAAATTCATACTCTTTGTCACAAATTTCGGCAATTCCAGCGTATTTGTAGTCTTCGTGAGTATGATCGGGAATACCAGATTTTTTAAAATTCTCAAATGCTTTTAGTCTAGTTTGAAACACTGTATCAGCATCAGTTTTTTTTAAATCAGGCGAGACTTGTTGAAAAATATTTAGATAATTTTCATAAGTTTTTTGAATGTCCATAATAAATAATTTTAAGCTTCGATTTCTTCTTTAATCCAGTTATATCCTTTTTCTTCAAGCTCGAACGCCAGTTCTTTACCAGCAGATTTTACAATTTTTCCTTCGTAAAGCACATGAACAATATCGGGAACTATAAAGTCTAGTAATCTTTGATAGTGAGTAATTACTATAACTGCATTTTCGGGAGATTTTAATTTATTTACTCCATTTGCGACAATTCTTAGTGCATCAATATCAAGACCTGAGTCTGTTTCATCAAGTACGGCAAGTTTAGGTTTTAGCATTGCCATTTGGAAAATCTCGTTTCGTTTTTTTTCTCCGCCCGAAAAACCTTCGTTTACCGATCTATTTGCGAGGTCTGATTTTAGTTCTACAAGGTCTTTCATTTCGCGCATGTATTTAAGAAACTCCGCCGAGCTCATAGGCGGTAAACCTTTATATTTACGTTGTTCGTTAACGGCAGTTTTCATAAAATTTATCATGCTAACTCCTGGTATTTCTACTGGATATTGAAAACTTAAAAAGATTCCTTTTTTTGCACGCTCTTCGACACTAAGTTCTGATATATCTTGATTTTCGTAATATATTTCGCCTTGAGTAACTTCAAAATCTTCTTTTCCTGCCAAAATAGCAGCTAAAGTTGATTTTCCTGAACCATTTGGTCCCATAATTGCGTGAACTTCACCTGGCTTTACTTCGAGATTAATCCCGTTGAGTATCTTTTTGCCATTTATTTCTGCATGTAAGTTTTTTATTACTAACATAATATTTGTTTTTTTAATTTTTTTAATTTTTTATTTAATAATCGAAATTTCATTTTGTAATAAATTGTAATTTGTTTCTATCATTATCCAACACTGCCTTCTAAACTTATTTGCAATAATTTTTGAGCTTCAACGGCAAATTCCATAGGCAGTTTATTTATCACTTCTTTAGCATACCCGTTTACAATTAAGCCAATAGCATCTTCGGTTGCGATACCCCGTTGATTACAATAAAAAATTTGGTCTTCGCTAATTTTTGATGTTGTCGCTTCGTGTTCTACAATAGCCGATTCGTTTTCTACGTCGATGTATGGGAAAGTATGAGCTCCGCATTTATCGCCAAGTAGCAGGGAGTCGCATTGCGAGAAATTTCTGGCGTTTTGTGCATTTTTGCTTACTTTTACTAATCCTCTATATGAATTTTGACTTTTTCCAGCCGAAATACCTTTGGAAACGATTATGCTTTTTGTGTTTTTACCAAGATGTATCATCTTTGTTCCCGTGTCGGCTTGTTGATAATTATTTGTTACAGCGACTGAATAAAACTCAGCAGACGAATTATCTCCTAAAAGAATTGTACTTGGATATTTCCATGTAATTGCTGATCCTGTTTCTACTTGAGCCCAGCTGATTTTGGAATTATCGCCTTTACATATTCCGCGTTTTGTAACGAAATTAAAAATTCCGCCTTTGCCTTTTTTGTTACCCGGATACCAATTTTGGACAGTTGAGTATTTTACTTCTGCATCTTTCATTGTAACAATTTCTACTATTGCTGCATGAAGTTGGTTTTCATCTCTTTGCGGAGCAGTACAGCCTTCCATATAACTAACGTAGCTTCCTTCTTCGGCTATAATGAGTGTTCTTTCAAATTGACCCGTATTAATGGCATTTATCCTGAAATATGTAGATAATTCCATTGGGCAACGCACATTTTTTGGAAGATAACAGAATGAGCCGTCACTAAATACAGCGGAGTTTAGTGCAGCAAAGAAATTATCTCCATAAGGGACGATGCTTCCCATATATTTTTTCACTAAATCGGGATGTTCTTTTACAGCTTCGGAAAAAGAGCAAAATATTATACCTTTTTCGGCAAGAGTTTCTTGAAAAGTCGTTTTAATTGACACAGAATCCATTACTGCATCCACTGCTACGCCAGAAAGCCTTTTTTGTTCGTCTAGTGGAATGCCAAGTTTATCGAAAGTAGCTTTAATTTCAGGATCGACTTCGTCAAGACTGTCAATAACTATTTTATGTTTTGGTGCAGAATAGTAAATGATATCCTGATATTTTATTTCAGGGATTTTTAGATGAGCCCATTCGGGCATTTTCATAGTTTTCCATTTTCTAAAAGCTTTTAATCTAAAATCTAACATCCATTCTGGCTCTTCTTTCTTTGCAGATATTAGTCTTACAGTATCTTCATTAAGCCCAACAGGTATCTCATCTGCTTCAACATCGGTAGTAAATCCAAATTTATATTCCGTTTCGGTTACTTCTTTTAATACCTTATCTTGTTCTTTTTCCATTTTATTTTGTTTAAATTCGTTTACAAAACAGGATACAAAAGTACAAAAATATATTTGTAGTTGTTTGTTAAACTTGAAACAAGTTTATAATGGTTTTGTTTTTATCGGTGGCTTCGAGACATTTCGGTTTTCGCCGAAACCTAATTCGACACTTCGGCGTTGCTCACTTCGGCAGGCTCAGTGCATCGCAGTGCTGGCAAGCTCAGCACAACGCTCAGCCACCTTCTGATAGATTTGTGTAATATTATTAAAAACTATCAAGTTGTTTAACAGATTTCTCCTGAACTATTACGAACTAAAGCCCGACATGTCGGGCTTTAGTAAAAGAGAACAGAGAACAGGGAGAGTAATAATTATTGTTTTATCAGTTTCACTTGCTCTGTGGCGTGATCTGTTATCAGAGTGATTGTATATAAACCCGGTGCAAGGTGGCTGATGTTTATGTTTGATTTGTTTTGTCCTTTTGTGCAATGTAATTTGTCAAGATGTACAATTCTACCTCTGCTGTCATAAATTTTGACAATAGGATTAGCTTCATTTATGCAATAGTAGTTAATCTCAATAGATTCTTTTGCGGGATTAGGCGTAATTGCGAAAACACCTTTTTCACCAATAATTATAGCAACAATATGTGAATATTGGTATGCTCCATCAAAATCGTATTGTTTTAGTCTGTAATAATATGTTCCGCTGCTTATATTATTATCATTAAGTGAGTAAAATAATTGAGTATTGCTATTGCCGTTAGGAGCTTTAGAAAACACTTTACCAATTTGGTCGAAATTAGTTGCGTCACTTGATTTTTGCACAAGGAAGAAATCGTTGTTTATTTCTGTTGCAGTTGACCAATCGAGATCAACATCTTTTCCGTTGTAGTAGGCATCGAAATAAAGTAGTTCGACAGGGAGCGGAATTTCTTTATAAGCAACTGCATATTGCGAAAAACTTGTCCAATCTGTTCGTTCGCAGTATCCATCAGCAACTAAAGTAGGAATATGGGTTCCACCAAGGGCTGTCCAATCTTCAGCTGCTGTTGAAGTACTTGGTCTTTTAACAGGAGCAAATTGGTTGTCTATAAGATTTGCAAATGTTCCTGTTCCGCCATCATCATGCCAAAGAGCAATATCATAGCTACCACCTGTTGGTGCAGCGTTTGCATCAAGTTGCCAAATTCCTTCGCTTGCGATATAATCATATCTCATTAATCCATCATATACTTTTGCAGGATCAAGTATGCCAGTATTTGTAAAGCTAGACATAAATTTAGCATCTAAATAAGTAATACCTGTCAAACTATTATTTGTGAAATCCATAAGAGCATATCTACTAGCTTCGCCAACAGGAAATGCGTAATCAGAAACTGTGGATGTAATGTAGCGTCTAAGATTTCCAACAACATATCTATCGGCATTATGTCCATTTATACCACCACTTGCAGTATTTTTGATTATAAGAATATTTAAGCCAGTAACAATTATTCCATTTATAAATGTTAAACTTCCATTTGGGCTTATTATCATATCTCCGCCTTCGATGGTAAGAGTTGGAATCGCATTTGAGTTGTTTATTCTTACATTATTGAATTCTCCAGTTCCTGATGAGTAAATATATTTTTGAGCATCAGAGCCTGTAAATTCAATTGTACCAAAATTGTTAGTTGTTAATGTTCCGGCATGAGTAAAATTGCCACAAATTTGTAATACGGCTTTATTAGCTGAAAATGATAATTCTGCACCAGATTGTAAGTTTATATTTTTGGCTTCGGCTACTTGTGTTGGGTCAAAACCAATATCAGGATCACTTGTAAGGTTTGGTATTTCAACATTTGTTGCACATGTTGGTATGCAACCGTTTTGCCAATTTTCTGCAATAAACCAATCATTAGGGCTTGTAGCGTCATCGCCTTCCCATAAGATAGGATCAGTAGGTGATAATACTGTTACTGTAACAGTTGCACATGTACTCATTGCACAACCGGGAGGTGTTGCTGCAACATAGAAACTTGTAGTTGCTGTAACATTATATGTAAAGTTTGTTCCAGTACTTGATTGTAAAGGAGTTCCTCCGCAGCTACTTATGTACCAATTGTAGGTATATCCTGCGCTTGGCGAGTTAATAGAAAGTGTTACATCATTTGTTCCGCAAGTTGTTGCATTATCGACAGAAGGAGGATCCGCATCTTCACCTTCTATCTCTATTTGAGTTCGTTGGCTAGAGCAACCGAAACTATTTGTTGATTGCACATAATAATAATTTGTGCCAGAAGGCATAGTGGTAAATGTGAAACTTGTACCACTTCCAAGTTGTGTTCCGCCAGTAATAGCATTAAACCATTCGAACGAGTATGTTGGGTCAGGATTATTTACCGAAACTTCTTGCTCTCCACCAGTACAAGTACTATATGGGTTTCCGGTAATTTCTGGCATTGTTGGACCAGGGAAAATAGTAATATATCTTCTTACTTGTTTTAATGCACCGCAACATTCGGTTTCAATATCTAAAGTAACCAAGAATATTTGATTTACGCCAGTTTGGTTAACAAAAGTAATATCAGTTGACGCCGCAGTTGGATTATTAATACTTACTGAGCATCCGCTGGGAGCTATACAATTCCACTCGTAAAGGAAACCGGCACTACCAGCAACCGAGCTTGTGTAGTTGTAAGTTGTTGGACAACCGGCACCACTTGGCGCACCTAAAATAGTTCCAGCATCTGGAGCTATCATTGTAAGATTATTAAAATCTCTATATATTTTAAAACTTTCGATTAAATCTTTATATCCTGTGGAAGTATATTCACTTTTTGCTGGAGCAGAAGTAGATGAAGTTGGATTAGAGCCGTTTCCAAATAGCCAACTAGGACTTGCATCTGCGGTTGTAAATGTAAATTCGCTATTTGTACAAGATAAATTACTAGCTGTGATAACTTGATAATCTTTAATAAACACGTCGGGCCAAAATGTGTTCAATGGGTCTGCGACATCGTACCCAGTTCCACCTGGAGCTCCGCCTTGTGAGATTATTTGACAATCATTAATGTTGCCGTTTATTCCATCGGGTGAGTGAATTCCATAAACATTAGTACCATAAGGAGCTGTTACATTTTCGTCGGCTCCAATACAAGGAGAGCTTGTTCGTTCTTGATTATCAAAGTCGGTTGTGATTCCAGTGCCTGTAACTGCTGTACCAATTGCAGGGCTTCCACTAGGAATATGTAAATCATTGACAGAATTAAACAAAGGATTTTGGTTTAATGAATTAGCATCTCCACTGGTGCCAGATTTCCAATTTGCGAAATTTGCATAAGTTGGATATGCTCCAATGTAAGATAGGTCTGCACTATACAATATATTATAATTACTTGACCATTGGGTAAGATTAAATGTTACAATTGCAAGATGGCTGCCAGTACCACCAATTCTTGCATTATATAAAATATTGTTACGCAAGGCACTAGTCCCATTACCAGAATCGTAAAATGTATAGGTGGAGCTTGCACCAGTAGAAATTGTCCCACCGATATAAACAGAATTAAAGTAAATATTCCCAGTACCAGTAGTAGAAGTTCGCATGCTAAGAATAGTAGTGTTTCTATTAATAAGGCTACCTAAGTTAATCATATTGTTTGAAATTAAAGCATCACCTGAATATAGAGTAATCCCTTCAATAGTTGCGGTTGTACTAGTAGGTATATTAAAAGAATGTATATTATTTGCATTAATGGTGTTTGTTCCAGGAGCGTTGTATACCCAAATCCCTAATAGGTAATTGCCCACATTACTAGTGGCTGTGATGTTATAGATAGAGTTATTAGAAACAGTTAAATTGTCTGTAGTAGAATTGTCATTAATAATGCCAATAAAACATGGATTTCTGCCATAAGTAGCATTTGTAGATGCTGTTGAGATGTCTCTTATTGTATTTCCTGTTATTGTTTGGATGCCTGCAGTGGTGTTATTTCCTATTCCAATAAAATATGAGTTTAAATTACTAGACGCACTTTTTATATTTGCAATAGTGTTATTTGTGATGGTAGCTCTAAAGTCATCGTCAGTACCTAAATAGATGCCATAAAAATCTAAATATGGATAAGTGGTAGAAGTTGTCTGGATGCTATTTGATGTGCTTTTTGAGCCAATGATGTTTCCAGAAACAATATAATCGTTATTAATGTCGCCATCAATTTGTATCCCAGTAAATGGTACTCTATTTTTGGTTGTTCCATACAAATTGATTGATCCCATTTTGTTGTCAATAACATTCCCGTCGCCGTATTTCCATATTCCAATATGAAAGTCATACCCAGTATTTGCAGCATAATTTGTTGTGAGATTTATAGACCCATTGCTGTCATTACCGATAGTATTTTCAATAATATCAACTCTTCCATTTGTGTATATACCCACTAGTTGGTCATCCATTTCATATATTGGGATGTGCGTAAAGTTAAGATTTGCAATTGTGTTATTCTCAATTGTTGAAACACCACTACTGCTGCATGTAACCCTTATACCATGAATTGTATTTCTCTTAGCTACTGTAGTTGAAGTCCATGCTGTACCCCCACATTCTTTATTGCTACCACCGATGTAATTATCTTCAATAGTATAGTTGTTTCCGTTTTCACTAAAGATATTTATAGCTGTATATCTTGCACCTGTCCAGTCAGAAGTCTGATAGAAAGAGTTGTTGTTTATAGCCCATTTGTCATTACCAGCACCTATATAAATGCCCGATGTGAATTTTAAAACATCATACCAATGGAAATTAAATATGTTACAGTAAGAAATAGTGTTATTGCTATTCTTTGCGTTTTCTGAACTAACAGAATATATTCCATTTGAAGGGGTAGTTGTACCATTTTTAATATCACAATAGGAAATTAAGTTATTATTATTTCCAGTACTTGTTCCTGTGCCGAAATAGACAACTCCATTTAAATCGTTTGTTGCGTAAACACCTTGTAACGTTGCATATTGTATGACATTATTGCAAGCATCATTTACAAATCTAAGTGTAGATCCTGCAGTACTTGTATTTGAAAACACCAAACTATTTGCTGTGCCTGTCATATCAATTCTACCATCAATTGTTACTTTATCAGCTCCGTTAAGTGTAACTAAAGAAGTCGCGATATTTCCAGAAATAGTTCGAGTTGCACCAGTAGGATATATAGTAACAACATATCCACTATTTCCTGCACAATCAACCCATTGGTTAAGAATTGCTGCTGAAAGTTCTGTTATATCTGAAATTACTTGTAATTCTAAATTTCCTGATAAGCCATTTGTATTTATAGCGTCAAAAGCTGCTTTAAGCGTAGTGTAATTTCCACCTGAACCAACTGTATAAGTTCCAGATAGTCCTGAAGATAAAACATTTAATGTTGCAGAATTAGAGTTTTGTGGTGTTCCACATGCTCCAGTTACCACACATCTATATTGGTGATTATTCAATCCTGATACATTGCTAATTGCAAGATTCATTGTTGTAGCACCAGAATAAACGCCAGTATTAGTAATGTTATTATATATTGTACCTCCGTCAGTTGAAACTTGCCATTGATAAGCTAATCCAGCACCAGTAGCAATTACAGCAAAAGTAAGAGATTCACCAGCACAACCATATTGGGATTCTGGTTGCTCGACAAACACGACATTATCCATTACATTTACTGTGATTTCAGAGCATGCACTACGACAACCTGTTACTGAATTGTAAGCTTTTGCGTAATAAGTTGTTGTTTCGGTTGGTGAAACTGGGCTTGTTATTGTTGAGCCACTGCATGAACCTGTGTGCCATTCTAATGTTCCGCTAGATACAGTTCCCCCGAGTGTAACAGATTGGCCAGGACATGTCAGGTCATCACTTTTTGTGAGATTTGTTGGTGCATTAGGCGCTACACTTGCACTAATTATTAAATCTGCTCCAGTAGATGTTGCACTTCCATAAGCATCAGATACAACGCAAGTATATGCCGAATATGTTCCAGTAGCAATTGCTCCGCTTACAGAAAGTGTAGATGTTGTAGCTCCAGAATAAACTGCACCTGCTGGTGTTCCATTAACAATATTGCTCCCTTGATATTTCCATTGATATGATAAAGTTCCTGTTCCTGTTGCAACAACATTAAAATCTGCACTTGAATTGTAACAGATACTTTGATTTGTTGGGTTAGTTGTGATTGAAAGGGGGGGATAAGCACAACCTGTTATTAAAACACCATCGATTCCCGAGGAATTATCATCAGACGGTTGATAATATCTGAACCTTATACTTACAGAGTTGCCGACATAGCTGTCCAATGATATGGTTTGTAAAGAGCTCCACCCACCATAAGAAGTTCCATGAGAAGCTAAGCTTATCCAATTTGTTCCTCCATCTTTTGTTATTTCAACATGCATTTCTTCATCCCAAGTACCGTTAATAAAAACATAGTAGCTAAGATTTGCACAAGTATAGTTTGTAATGTCAATTACAGGAGTTTGTAATGCTCTGTTTACTATATTTGAAGCGTCAAATCCTATTATTGCTGAGTTACTTCCTTCTGGTGCTGCGTAACCAACATAAGATCCTTTGGTCCAAATATTTGATGAGCCATCCCCTGGACAATCATATTGTGTCCATCCTGTAGGCAGAAAAGTGCCTTCAAAACCTTCATTTAAAGCAACTTCGTAGGAGGTTGGAGAAGTGCAATAAGTAAGTACAACTTGACCTGAGGCTCCAGCACCACCAGATCTGTCACCACCACCTTTTTCACCCCCGCCCCCACCGCCACCAGGGGCTGAGCCTGGGTTGCCGTTTGCATCTGAAACACCACCAGCACCTCCAGCTCCACCATTTGCTCCAGCTCCACCAGCATTTCCAGTTATTGTTCCAAGTATTCCATCCCCTCCAGTTATATTTGTTGAACCACCTGAAGCAGTTCCACCTATTCCAATAGAGCCTTTATTTCCACCACCACCACCACCACCGCCATTCGCAGTAATAGTTAAAAATGAAGAGTTTCCTCCAGCTGTGCCGTTTCCAGTGCTTCCAGTACCACCGCTACCTACTGTTACAACATAGTCGGTGCCTGCCGTAACTGTGAATGTTTTTGTCGTGTATCCGCCACCACCACCACCAGAACCCCCTAATTTATTGGTTGTTGAGCCACCACCAGCACCGCCGCCGCCCCAAACTTGAACGGTAACTTCTGTTACTCCTGCTGGACAAGTCCATGTTCCAGATGAAGTGTATGTATCTGTTGTTTGCCCAAAACTATAATTACTAATAATTGTAAACAGTAGTAATGTTAGAACAAAAGGTATTATTCTAAAAATATTTTTGTATTGTATTTTATTTTTCATAGTTAAAAAATAAAGTTATTATCTAATTTATATATATTCAAAACAACAATTACACATTATGGTGCTGCACCAACTCCAGCGTCAATATAGCATCGTACAATATTGTATTCTTTACATCCAGTGCCAAGTTTAATTCCATAGCTTATAAGACCTGAGTTTGCTGCGTGTGCAGGAACATTTGGAGAGCCTGGCATTTCAATTCTTAAGTTTTGTATTCTAAAGTCTTCGGCACTATCTTCAACTCTAAAGGCTGAGCATTCACCAGAATGGCCAATATCAGTAGAGCTTGATCTACGAATAGTTGTAGAGCTTGTACCTCCACTCATATCGCTACTTTTAGTTAAAAAATCAGAGTCATAACCACCATCAATAGTGATAAAACTTGGTACAATTTGGAAGTTTGTTAAAGTATAAACTCCCACCATCATTTTAATAGCAGTATTTGTGCATCTTGCTTTTGCAACTGCATCTGCTAAACTTGTAGGGCTTGTTTTGGTATATCCATCACCACTACCAGAGGGAGAAACATAAATTACATCGCAGCTACCACCACCTGTTCCACTACTTGCTAATGTAATTGTGGCAGATGCGGTATTACTGCTTGCACAACCACTTGCTGTAACAGATGAAACTGTATATGTTCCTGCTGCATTAACATTTATAATATCTGTTGTTTCAGTTGTTGACCAAGTGTGAATACAACCAACACAAGGCGTTCCGTTAATGCTTGTTGAGGCAGTTAAAACAACGGGGCTTGTAAAGTCGCAAACTGTTTTTGCAGCAGGAACAACATTAACAATAATATTACCTTCTACATTAACAGTTTTTGTTGCTGTACGAGTACATCCACCATAAGTAGCCGAAACTGTATAAGTTGTTGTAATTGTTGGAGTAATTCCTGCAAATTGACCATTTGTTGAGTTTGTTGTTCCTCCAGGATTTAAAGTGTATGTTGTAACAGAAGGTGTTCCGTCAGCACCATTAGCATCTAAGTTTATACTTTCTCCACTACAAATATTGGTTTCAGTTGCAGTTAAACTTAAAGGAGCCAAATAATTAAAAGATACAGTTCCGCCAATTTGTAGAAGGTTTCCACATTTATCGTAAATTGTACTTGCAGTATTAACTTTAAGTTCGTATGAACCTGTTGTTAATGTTCCATTATGTCCAATAATTAAGTTTGAAGTTAATTCGGATGTTGCACAATTTTGTCCAGAGAAGGAAGTCATTGCTGAAGTAAAATTTGTACTTGTAGTTGTGTTTGTTAGGGTAAAACCTGCATTACTAATGCTTGAGCAATCAATAAGTTCGCTCATAGTAATATTAATTGTATTTGAAACACAAGAAACGGCAGCAGAGCTCATGCTAGGATATGCTCCAGTTGCTGGAGTTCCACCTGGATCATCCGTAATCGAAGCTGTACCGCTGAAAGAGAGAGAGTATCCATTTGCATCTGCTGTATAGTTATTTACAAGTAAAGCGTAAGTGTTTCCGGCAGTAACATCTATTCCAGGCATATATGGGCTTCCTCCAGCCCCAATTGATCTTGGTATAGTATTGTTTACTGGACCATTTGTACCAGTATTTCCGTATGTACCCGAATAATTACATAAAACTGGAGTTGAACTTGAAATATTGCTGCATCCACCGATAGCTGTTAGATTGTATAGAGCCCAGTCATAATCATGTGAAGTTACAATTGTAAAAAAGAAACTTCCAGTTGTTTGAGGGGAAAAGACATACCACACGGAGTTGGTTTCTCCGCTGTATAAACAGGTAGCACCATTATTTAATTCATCGGAGCTACCTACACCAGTGTATGAATTTGTTTGGGAATAAGTATTATCACATACAGAAACTGCACCAAAACAATCTTGTTCAGCTCCAGTGATACGTGTAGGAATAGTTTTTTGAATACCACTAATAGAGTAATTTGTAAACTGGTTTTCGGTATCTGGGAGCGATGCAATCATAATATAATATG
>JAQVOR010000007.1 GCA_028702535.1 Bacteroidales bacterium | reverse complement strand
CTAATGGAGCAATTAATCAAAATGTATATCTTGAACTTGACTGGCCAATAGTAACTGGCTGCTCAGAATATGAATGGGAAATTGATACAAGTGCAAACTTTAATTCTGGCTTAAACCAAAACGGCATTACAATAAACTCATTTATCTATGTTTCCAATTTACTATACAACACAACTTATCATTGGAGAGTTAAAGGCAGACATGCAGCAGACATGTCAGAGTGGAGTGATGTTTGGACATTTACTACGCATAACAGCATCAATTTAACTTCGCCATCAAATGGTGCAACTAATATTTCGATAGCACCTATACTAAACTACGCAAACTCAGTAGGAAGTTTGGGATATCTTTGTAAGATTGATACTTCGCAAAACTTCAATTCCACTGTTTATCAATTACTTGAGTCTAATTCTGCCACTTCACAAGTAAACGCATCGGGTTTATTATATGGTACAAAATATTACTGGGGTGCTGCTACGCGAAATGCAGTTGACACATCGGGTTGGTCAAATATTTGGAGCTTTACCACTGCCTACGAACTAACAGATGCTCCAATTCTACTAAGCCCAGCAGACGAATCTGTGAATATACCATACACTTCTACAAACGTGCAATGGAATGCAAGTTCTGGAGCAGTTACATATCAATATCAGTATAGTACAAATGCTAATTTTGAAACAGGGGTTCACTCTTTTGTTACATCAATGCTCTCTGGTACTTTTACAGGATTGTATCCTCACACAACATATTACTGGCGTGTCAGAGGAGCAAATGCAAACGGTTACTCTCCGTGGTCACAAATTTGGGAGTTTAAAACAGAAAGTGCTAACCTCACTCCTCCCGTATTAGTTTCTCCAGCAAATAATGCCACGAATATTAATCCAGATAATATAATTATTAATTGGAATAGTGTATTTGGAGCATCAAGTTATATTTATGAAATTACTGAAGATGAAAACTTTATTAGTGGCGTTGTTACTCAAATGATAACAGAAACCGAAAAAGAAATAATTGGTCTCGCATACGAGACTCAATATTTCTGGAGAGTTAAATCTTCTGATGGTGCAGTTGAGTCAGATTGGTCGGAAATATGGAACTTTACTACCGAAACCCTTTCACTTAATACTCCTATATTAATTTCTCCAGCAAATAACAGTATTGACTTAGACTTTAACTTAATTACTATTGATTGGAACGATGTTGTAGGAGCATCTTCATATATATATGAGTACTCAACAGATGGCACTTTTATCACTAATGTTATTACAGATATAGTATCAACATCAATATTAGGAATTACTGGGTCGTTACCAGATACAGAATATTTTTGGAGAATTAAAGCCTCAAATGGTACACTCGATAGCGATTGGTCAGAAACCTGGTCGTTCAAAACTATAATTGATAACCTTGATACGCCTGTTTTAATATCACCTGCAAATAATAGTACAAATCTTGATTTTACTCTGCTTACATTTGACTGGGAAGTGGTATCAAATGCCTCAAATTACACTTATGAACTAAGTTTAGACGAGGATTTTACAAATATTGTTCAGTCTAACAATTTGTCAAATACTTACGTAGATATATTGAGCCTAAATCCAGAAACGCAATACTTTTGGCACGTCAAAGCACATTATGAAACCATCGATAGTGATTGGTCAGAAGCTTGGAATTTTACAACCGACATATCTATTAAAGTAATTGAGAATCTACAATCGGAACTTAAAGTTTACCCAAATCCAAACAATGGAATATTTAAAATTGAAGGAAATAATATTCAAAAACTGAGAATAATAGATGTTGCTGGTAAATTAGTTTATGAAAATAGCACTTCACAATTACAGTACGACATTGATATTAGTAAATTAAAATCGGGCATCTATTTTATAGAGGCAATCATACTTGATAAAAAAATTAATAGGAAAATTGTGGTTTGCGAATAAATCAAATCTATGTTTTGAAATATAAAAAACATTAGCTATTTTTGTTTTATACCATTAAAACAAATCAATTATGCGAAGCATTACATTAAAACTTTTAGTCATATCTGTTATTCTATCAATTTTCACAACAAGCTCTATTGCTCAAACTGATACAATACTTCAGAAAGAGATTGAATCACTCAAGCAAGAGCTTAAAGATTACGAACATCGATTTGACATATTGGAAAAAAACATTGATGATATTACTTGGTTTCAGCGTGTAGGTGATGTGGCACATATTGATAAAGTACGTCTTTCAAGCACAGCTAGGTGGAAACCAAAAGATCCCGAAGATAAATTTGCAGACAACAAACTCCAATTCTATTCCTATGTGTTTATTCCTAAAACGGTTGACATCAACAAAAAATATCCATTAATAGTTCTTCCGCACAGTGGAATTCACTCTAATTTCTCTACTTATCACACACATATTATCCGTGAATTAATGGCACAAGAATATATTGTTGTTTCGGCAGAATATAGAGGCAGCACTGGATATGGGAAAAAAACGTATGAGAATATTGACTACGGAGGAAGAGAAAATGACGATGTATTAGAAAGTAGAAATTACATGATAGAAAACTATGGAATTGTTGATGAAAACCGAGTTGGTGTGATGGGCTGGAGTCATGGTGGCATGATTGCGTTAATGCAAATCTTACAACATTCTGATATGTATCAATGTGCTTTTGCTGGTGTTCCGGTAAGCGATTTAGAAAATAGATTAGCTTCGCATAAAAAAGATTATTCCGACTACTTTACAGTACCTTATCATATTGGAGAGTCTATTAAAGAAAATCCAGAAGAATACAAACGACGTTCTCCCACAAGTTATGCAAAAAACTTGCAAAAACCTTTAATGATTTACACAAATACAAACGACAACGATGTTTATGTAGAAGAAGTGAAACTAATGATTGAAACATTAAAGAAACACAACAAAGATTTCAAGTATAAGATTTTCCAAAATGAATCAGGCGGACATGGCTTTGATCGAATAGACAGCAAAGAAGCAACAGATATTCGTTTTACAATTTATGAGTTTATGGGACAATACTTGAAACCAGCAAAACCTTTTAAAAACGAACGAGAGATGCGAAAAGCAGCTTATAGATTTAATTAGTGTTTGAAAAGAGTTATACGCCTATTTTGCGTCTAACACTACTTTTTTAAGAGTTTCTTTTTGCTGAACACCAATAGCTTCCCAAATAGTTTTTCCATTTTTAAAAACCATAATTGTGGGAATACTTTTAATGCCGTATTTGTTTGCTAGCTGATCTTCGTAATCAACATTTACTTTTATTACACGTACTTGTTCGCCAAGCTCTGCTTGAATTTCCTCAATAATTGGACCTTGAATTTTGCACGGCTGACACCAATCTGCATAAAAATCAACAATAACAGGAATATTCCCATTAATAATGTCATCAAAACTTTCTTCCTTATTTTCTACTGTAGTTTTTTCGTTTTCTACTCCACTATTATTACAGCTAACAGTTGCTGTAGCAATAAATCCCATCAAAATTACTCCATAAATTATTTTCTTCATCATTTTAATTTTAATTATTCTGTATCTGATTTAACTTCTTTTTTTGATTTGTCTTTAATAAACAATCCACTAATTAGATATCCGATTATAGCACCATAAAGTCCTGACAGATACCATTTTGACTGAATTGGACAAGCTCCTGAGGCACACCCCACATAATGCCAATATAAAAATCCACCTACAAATCCAAGTATTGTTAGTGCAATTCTAAAAACCAATTTTTGCTTAAATGTTTTCATAAGTTTAACAAACAAATATATAGTATAATTGTTTATGCAAATGTAAAAAAAGAAAACTACCAAAAACATTCAAACGGCAAACAAGGAGACAGTTGAATGACGAAAAACATCTGGAACTCGAACTCGAACCGAGCCGCAGGCGAGCTCACACGATGCAGTACATAGCCCGAAACACTTGAGCGTTTCGGCTCCGCTCAACGCATCGCAAGCTCCTCGGGAAATCGGTGCTTCCATATCTTTTAGTACAAAAACCTACACCCCAAATTGCAATAATTAGTAAAGATTCCACGAGGAAGGCACGACCGACGTGGTCTTTTCTGTTGCTTTATAATGTTCTAATGATTAAATGTTCTATTGCGATGCACCGCGATGCGCTGAAGCTTGCCAGCACTGCGATGCACTGAGCCTGCCGAAGTGAGCAACGCCGAAGTGTCGAAGTGAGCGAAGCCGAGGTGTTCTTACTTCAAAATTTTTGAACAAGCGAACCGAGAACAGATTTCTCCCTGCGGTCGAAATGACTGTTGTTAGAGGGTTAAGACGAGGCTTGGTGGCGGCAAAGCCGCCACCAAGCCTCGTCTTTCAATAATATTATTACGTGTCATTTCGACCGGAGGGAGAAATCTGTTTTTTTCGAGTATAATTTGAATAATCGAACACATATCTAAATCGGTGGTTTCGAGACATTTTGGCTAAGGCCAAAACCTACTTCGACTGACTTACTTCGGCAGGCCATTAGTGCATCGCATTCGAAACTCGAAACTCGAACCGAGCCGCAGGCGAGCTCACGAGCGAAGCGAGTAAACTCGAAACACGAAACTCGAAACTCTAAACTCGAACCGAGCCGCAGGCGAGCTCACGAGCGAAGCGAGTAAACTCGAAACTCGAAACTCGAAACTCTAAACTCTAGCTCCCTTTCAACTATATTTTTAACAAAACAATCAATATACAATTAATATCATTTAATTTTAACCTATAATACCTAAATTTGCAAACCAAAACTTATTAAAAATTTACATTTTTTTACACAATGAATTACAAGCACATATTTTTTGATTTAGACAGAACGATATGGGATTTTGATGCCAACTCCATTGAAACTATTAAAGAAATATTCACCCGATACGACTTAATCAGCTATTGTACATTTGAGGATTTTCACGAAATATATCGAGAAATAAACGATAATTTATGGAGAGATTATCGGGATAATAAGACTACAAAAGAAAACCTAAGTTGGCAAAGATTTTATCTTACAAATAAACATTTTGGTAATATCAACGAGAGCTTATCAAAACACATGAGTAACGACTATATTGCAATAAGCCCCACAAAAACCCAGATGTTACCTAATGCTATCGAAACACTCGAATATCTACACAAAAAATACAAACTACATATTATAACAAATGGATTTACAGATGTTCAATATAACAAACTCGAAAATTGTGGAATAAAAAACTATTTCAACTCAATATTTACGTCAGAAGAGGTGGGCTGCAACAAACCCAATGCTGATTTTTTTAATTTTGTAATATTAAAAACTGGTGCAAATACGCTAAATTCTATCATTATTGGAGATGATATAGATGTAGATATTAAAGGAGCAGCAGAGGTCGGTATAGACACAATATGGTTTAATCCTACTAATGAAAAGGATGATTTTAAATCAAACTATGAAATAAAAAATCTTGCGGAGCTAAAAGAGATTTTATAATCATTATTGTTTTAAAATCTTATACTCACAATTAAATCTATATAATCAGGAACAAAGACAAATTCATTTTTAATCTCTGAAACATAAAAATTATCAGGGTCTAATAATCTATCCTTCATACTTTTATAAAATACAATTTCAGGAGCATATTGCACCGAGACTACACAATTAGGTGAAATATTTATATCCACACCAATAGTAATATCCGCACCGATTTTCAAATAGTCAACTTCTCGGTATCCCTTAACTTCGGGGTTATAAGGAGAAACACTTACAAAATTAACTGGATAACCATTATATGGGATATTATAATGATAATAATATTCTCCAACAAAATGATAGCCACCAATTAAACCACCTCCAATATAAAAACTATATTTTTTTCTTGGAAACGAAGCTTCAGCACCAAATCTTACATCATAAGTGTATAAATTATTGTAAAACTGACGCATGACTAACGAATCAACAATTGTAGTATCATTATTATTTATAACCTGTTGCGAATCCATGCCCCATATATCCACATAATCATTTTTTCTGTAATAATTTATAAAATTAAGACTTGCTCTAATATTCATTTTAGAATACAGATGTTTGTATTGTAGAGATATTTTTGAAGTTGGCATTCGTCCACTACCGAACATACCAAGTGCTGGAAACACATTAAGACCTACAAGATTTTTATTTAATGTATCAATATATGTTGTATCATCTATTGGCTTAATCAGAGCTGGACTATTCTCTTGAGCTGCGAGAGAAAATGAAAATACTAACATAAATATTATCAAATAATTTTTCATAATTCATACTTTTTTAGTAAATAGTATTTATTAGTAAAACGTTTTTTTTAACAAATAGTTGTAAAAGAACAAAATTAATCATTTTTTTTAATTTTTATTGCAATTTTAGTAATAAATCTAAAAAATCTATATACTTTTACAGCAAATATTAATTTACTACTACTGCAATTACTATTACAAATTATATTTTACACACAAAATATTAAATATGAAAAGTTTGTTTTTAATCTCGTTTATTACAGTCTGTTTGTTTGCTAATGCACAAACATCAGGCTGTACAGACCCTCTTGCAACAAATTACAACACAGAAGCAACAATAAATGATGGCTCATGTACTTATGGCACTAGTACGGTTTCTGCCGCAGTTACACACGAGCTTCCAGTAATTATGGAGGAGACCTCTGGCTTGATTTATTGGAATAATAAAATTTGGACGCACAACGATGATGCAGATATTAATTTATATTCGTTTAGTTTTGATAATGTAGAAGATTACAACACTTATGAATTAACAGGTACTCAAAACATAGATCAAGAAGAAATTTCGCAAGACAGTAATTATATATATATTGGAGATTTTGGCAATAACGTATCAGGTAATCGAACAAACTTAAAAATTTTAAGAGTCGAAAAGCAAAGTTTACTTGACGGCACTCCTATAATCGACACTATTCATTTTACGTACTCAAATCAAACTAATTTTGAAGCTACCGAGGCAAATAAAACAGATTTTGATTGCGAAGCTTTTATAGTTTCAACGGACAGTATATATCTTTTTACAAAACAATGGTTAAGTAAAAAAACATCTGTTTACTCATTATCAAAATATCCAGGAGAACATATAGCAAATTATAAAAACGAATTTAATGTGGATGGTTTAATTACTGGAGCAGTTTTTAACAGAGCAAAACGATGTGTGGTTTTATGTGGTTACTCAAGTCTAATGCAACCATTTTTTTATCTATTGTATGATTTTAATGGCAACGACTTTTTTAGTGGTAATAAACGAAAAATTTCTTTTTCACATTCTTTTCATCAAGTTGAAGGAATTACAACAAATAATGGTCTTACCTTTTATGCCAGTAACGAAAAACTTGTTAAATTTATCACTATTCCACAAAAAATTCACGAAGTAGATTTAAGCACATATTTATCAACATATATTAGTTCAATAACACCCGATGTAAATGCTCCTGTAATCAGTTCAACACATAATGATGTTGATTTATATGCAAATAATAATTGTGAAGTAATTTTACCCGATTATCGAACAGATGTTTTCGCAAGCGACGATATAACAACCGAAGATAATCTTATTATTGTTCAATATCCACATCCTGGCACTTATATTTCGAGCGACAACAATCAAATTAGTTTAAGAGTATATGACGAATACGACAACTTTGATGAAGTGTTTTTTAATGTTAATATTATAGATACAATTAGCCCAACAATTACAGTTGAAGATAACAATATATATATCGAAGCAACAGAAAATTGTAGTGCTGCTATCCCTGATTTTTTGGAAAATTTAGATATTTATGATAATTGTACTGCTAACGAAAATCTTGTTCTAACTCAAACCCCTGAACCAGGAACTCTATGTATTGGAAGTGAAAATGAAGTTTTATTAACCCTCACTGACGAGTCTGATAATGAAACACAAATTGCACTAAATATAATTATTACAGATACAACGCCTCCAACAATAAATATACCTGAAATAAATCCAATAATATTAGACGAGAATTGTAGTGCTGTTATTCCTGATTTTATTGAAATTTCCGAAATATCTGATAATTGCACTTCTAACGAAAATCTTGTTCTAACTCAAACCCCTGAACCAGGAACTTTATGTAGCGGAAGTGAAAATGAAGTTTTATTAACACTTACTGACGAGTCTAATAATGAAACACAAATTATACTAAACATAAGTGTTATAGATACAACCCCTCCAACAATAAACTGTCCTGTAATTAATCCTATAACAATAGAAAACGATGAGTTATACTACACGGTAAACGAAACAGAATTCGACCCTGATAATTATTCAGACAATTGTTCAATCGCTAGCATTACAAACGATTATAATTCTAATTCAAGCTTATCAAATGCGGAATTTAACATCGGAACAACAAGCGTTGTGTGGACTGCTACTGACGAATCAGGGAACACAAATACTTGCACTTATAATATTATAATAAATTCTACAGATATTGACACAGAAAACATTTCAGGATTAAGCATTTATCCAAATCCCGCAAAGGACATTATTATTATTAAAGATGAAAATTTAATTGTAAACAAACTCATCCTAACTGATATTAACGGAAAGTCAATTCCAATACTTGCAAAAAAAGAAAACATGAATTACAGTTTTGATATTTCGGAACTCTCAGCTGGAATATATTTTATAAATATTGAAACAAAAGATAAAATAAATCTAAAATACAAAATTATTAAGCAGTAAAATACAATAAATAAATGAAAAATAATTCCATAAAAATAATAAGCCAAAGTATTATCTTCTTATCAATAGTAGTTCTTATAAGTCTGAACGTAAGTAATAACGCATCTGCACAAAATCGCGAATTAAATATTCCTGAGGTTCAATATACTGAATTGGAAGATTATTACAATACTGGAGCTGAAATCGCTTGTACTGCGAGAGTATATTCAAACGGTTTAATAGATAATCTTTGCGCAATTTATTATGAAATTTATAAAGATGATTTTGACACGCCTATAACGAGTGTTGGGACTTATGGCAGTATTTCATACACTGTCAGAAGCCAAGGAACTAGCCATATTACAGAAGATATTACAAATGGCAGTGGTTATTTAAGCGTAAAGCCATTATTTACTACATATACAGCATTTACATTAGGAATTTTCGATAACTATTGTACAAACAGAAATAGACCAGTTGCATTATCAATGAGATTTAATGAACCCGGAGTATATAAGTTTAATGCTGAAATACAGTCTTGCACAAACTCTGGGTCAACCTTATGGACAGACTTTGATGTGGCTGCTAGTGCCCCCGAAGCTTGTGTCCCTGGAACACATAAAGACTATGCTGCAAGCACATGCAGTAACCCTACCGCTTTATTTTCTGAAGCAATATTTTTAACAATATGTAACAATAACTTTATTGAGTTTTTATCGGGTGCAAACAATTACTGCCCCAGCGAAGAAATAAATATAGTTTATAATATTGGCGAATATGATGATTCGGTTGATATGGCCTTACTACCCGCTTGGATAAGTCCAGTAATAGATCAAAACGCAAACACTCTGACATTAACTGGGAATGCACCATCTTACGATTCTGAAAATCCAACAATAAATTTTGATGTGAGGATATTATCAACATTAAATCCTGCTGGCTGCCCAGGAGATACAATTAATCAGTCTATTACAATTACAAATTCTCAAACACCAGTAATTTCAGGAGACAATATGATATGCGAAGGTGGAACAGTAATATTAACTTCAGACATAGCTGCAACATGGTCGTCATCAGATACAGAAATTGCCACAATTGAACAAACGGCACCAGATACAGAAGTTACAGTTATATCGCAAAACTCAGGAACAATAATAATTACTTGTCAAATAACTGATAATGAATGTGATGTTAATAGTAATAATTTTATTTTTAACGTTAATGCACATTATGAAATTACATTACTTGAGTCTATTTGTAATGGCGAGGTTTATTCATTTGGCGTAGATAATTTAGATACAGCGGGGGATTACAACATTAATACCACTTCCCAATATGGATGCGACAGTATTGTACATCTTACTTTACAGGTAAATGAATTATCTAGTTCAGAATTCTATATTGAGGACGAATCTTACACTTGGAATGAGATAGAATATACCGAAAGCGGCGATTATGTTCAAACATTTTCTGACGTAAACGATTGCGATAGTACTGTAACTTTACATCTTACAATTGTTACTGATATCACAAGTTCTTCTTTTGTTAAAGAAACTATAGATATATATCCAAACCCTGTTAGCGAAAGTCTCCACATAGACATTACAAAAGAAAATAATACAGTATATTCAATTATCTTAACCGATATAACAGGTAAAGTGCTTATCAAGAAAGACCATGCTTCGGAAAATAACATTTTAGATCTTTCGCAAATTTCTGGAGGCATCTATTTTATTAGCGTAATGAGTGATAATAAGATAATCTTCACGAATATGATAAATAAAGAGTAATTGAAAATCAATAATAAATAAACTTATAAAAAAAGAGCTAATAAAAAGTTCCTTTTTTTATTTTATCTTCAGGTATATTATCTATTAAAAAACACATCGTCTAAAGTTTTGCCAGTAGAGGCTGGAGGAGCAGGTACTCCTAAAATCATTGATATGGTTGGTGCGATAGCAGTAATATTAATATCATAATACAGTTTTTGCTTTTTTACTTTCCAGCCATAAAATATTAAAGGAACATTTGTATCATATTTATAACCCGAATTATGATTTGTAGAATATGGTAAATCATCTATCCAGCCCGATTTAAGCGAAATCATAATATCGCCAGAGCGTTTTTGATTAAATGAATTTTGCATTTTAAGCGGCATACCTTGTCTGAAAATTATATTTTGAAATTGTGTTGAGCTAATTGCATGCGATATTCCTCCTGAATTAATAATAAACCCAATAACTTTTTCTTGAAACTCTTTAAGTGGAATTTGCGAATCCTCAATCAGAATTTTATTTAAAAATATCTGATTATTACTGTAGTCGAGTATCCAATCGCCCTCACCATAAACTGCTTTTAAATATGATTTTAAAAGAGCCAAAATATAATATTGTTTAAAATTTCCGGCAGGCATTTTATTATCAATAAGATATTGCGGAGTTTCGGCAACTCCATGGTTTGATGTTAAATAAATAAGGACATTATTTTTGCCAACCTTTTCTTCAATCACATCTATTAGATGCCCAATATCTTTATCGAGACGCAAAAACAAATCTTGAACTTCAATTGATTGAGGGCCATATAGTCTTCCAATATTTTCACTTACAGTATAATTTACAAACAAAAAATCTGTATTTTCATCTTGACCTAAGTTTTCGTTATAAATACTTGCGACAGCCATATCGGTTGTATGCGTATTACCTTCAGGAATTAAGTACATTAACTCATAATCGGGCAATGTTTTGCGAATATTACTATAAATATAAGGAAATACTTTATAAACACCGTCTATTCCAAATTCGTACTCACTTGAATCTGGCAAAACCTCATTATATTTATCTATTTCGAGCATTTGCGTCCACTCACGACCGAGATATTCTTCAGGCATATTTTTAGCATTTATGTCATTTACCCAATTAGGTAATTTATCCATATAATATGAGCTTGTAATCCACTTGCCAGATTTGATATCCATCCAATAAGCAGCATCAGCAGTAAATCCAGCTGACAAAACGGCTCCATATTGAGATAATGAAACTGAAATTATTCTCGATTTCCCTCTATTAAAAAGTTTTGCCTCATCGCTAAATGTAGTTGAAAAAAGATTTTTTGGTGAAAAAGCACCTTCGGCATTTTTCTCACCTACCGCTTTATATCTAGCGTCTATAATACAAATTTCTTTGTTGCCAGTAAGAGGATTAAACCAGAAATCGGAAACGATACCATGCTCGGCAGGTTCGGTTCCTGTAACAATTGTCGCATAACCAGGTGCTGTTTGTGTAAGACTGTAATTATAATTTGCATTTTGACAATATGTGCCGTTTATTGCTAATTTCTTAAACCCTTTATTGCTAAAATTATCCCAAAATCGATCAATATAATCTTGCCGCATCTGTTCTACAACAATAGCGACCACAAGTTTTGGTCTATCAGAAGGAATAATCGTTTCAACTTGCGAATATCCCTGAAATGCAAATAAAATAATAACTAACAGAAAATATAATTGTTTCATCATCAGAATTTAAAATAATCGAACAAAAATAATCTTAAAATAAGAATGGGAGATACATCAAAATGAAATTTTATGAAAAACCGAATGTTAATTGCCTGATTATTTCAATATGGGAATGATATAATTCAAGCTTTTAACAAAGTAATCAACTTCCTCGAAAGTATTATAAAAAGCAAATGAAGCTCTAAGTGTGCCGCTAATACCAAAATGTTGCATAACTGGCTCGGCACAATGCGTTCCTGTACGAATAGCAATTCCCATTTGATCTAATAAGGTACCAGCATCAGACGGATGAATTCCATCAATGATAAAAGATATTACACTGGATTTATGCTCAGCTTCGCCAATGATCTTGAGATTATCAATCTTTTTTAGCTCCCTGGTAGCGTATTCGAGCAACTCGGTTTCGTATTTACAGATATTATCAAGTCCTAATTCAGTAATATAATCAAGTGCTTTTGCCAGAGCAATCGAATCAATATAATTTGGAGTTCCTGCCTCAAATTTAAAAGGTAAAGCATTATAAGTTGTTTTCTCAAAGCTAACTTTTGCAATCATTTCGCCACCTCCTTTATAAGGAGTCATTTTTTCAAGAATGTCTTTTTTACCATAAAGTATTCCTGTTCCAGTTGGGCCATAAGATTTATGTCCAGAAAACGCATAAAAATCACAATCAAGTTCTTTAACATCAACTTTTATGTGCTGAGCAGCCTGAGCACCATCAATTAGAACAGGAATATTAGATTTATGTGCAATTTTAATTATCTTCTTTATGGGATTTATTGTTCCTAAAGCATTAGACACATGGGCAACGGCTACAATTTTTGTTTTTGGATTTATGAGTTCTGATAATTTATCAATCTCCAGTTCGCCTGCATCGTTAAAAGGTAAAACTCGAAGAATAGCATCTTTTCTTTCACAAAGCATTTGCCAAGGTACAATATTTGAGTGATGCTCCATTTCGGAGATAATTATCTCATCATCTTTTACAATAAATGTTTCGCCAAAAGAAAATGCTACAAGATTTATAGACTCGGTTGTGCCACTTGTAAAAATAATTTCCTCAACTGTATCGGCATTGATAAACTCACGAACTGTTTCTCTTGCTTTTTCGCTCGCATCAGTCACAAAATTGCTTAAAAAATGAATACCCCGATGAATATTAGCATTGTATTTAGAATAATACTCGGTAATTGTATCAATAACAATTGAAGGCTTTTGAGTTGTAGCAGCATTATCAAAATAAACCAATGGTTTTTTATTTACCTGTGTTGCAAGTATAGGAAAGTCTTTTCTAATTTTTTCGATTTTTTCTTTCATCAAACATTTTTTACAAAAATACAAAGACTAGATGAATAAATAAAATAAATGATTATTATTGAAATAAAATCTCAGCATTGACAATGACAAGATTCTTTTAATTTGTTATTTTGTAATATTAGATTTATAGTTCGGAACTTTAACATTTATAAAGAAGATTTATTATTATTTTGTTTGTTCAACAGTATAGATTCGACTATTGTTCTATTCTGATACTAAGGGTTTATCGGACAACAGTAGAATCATTAATTTACCAATCTATTTTAAGTTTTCATAATACCATTTGATAGCCTCTTTTAAACCTTTGTGGACATCATATTGTGGGGCATAGCCTAAAAGTTTTTTTGCTTTTTCGATTGATGCAAGAGAATCTTTAATGTCGCCTTTTCTTATAGGTCCGTATTCAGGTTTAATATTCGAAATAGTAGAATCAAATTGTGTCAAACCTTTTATTAGTTCCTGAGTTAGTTCATTTAAACTATTTTGTTCTCCGTAAGCAACATTAAATACTGTATTTATTGCTTTTGAGTTAGTAGTTGTAGCTGCCAATTCGTTTGCCTGAATCACATTTGCAATATATGTAAAATCTCGTGATTGTGTTCCATCTCCATGAATAATTGGTGCTTCATGGTTTATAAAAGCCTTTATAAATTTTGGAAAAACTGCTGCATAAGCTCCGTCTGGATCTTGGTTTTTACCAAAAACATTGAAGTACCTTAATCCGATTGTCTCAATTCCGTAAAGATTACTGAAAACATTGGCATACAGTTCGTTTACATATTTTGTAATTGCATAAGGCGAAAGAGGATTGCCAATAATATCTTCGGTTTTGGGAAGGTTTGTTGAGTCGCCGTAAGTTGATGAACTTGCAGCATACACAAAACGCTTAACCTTATTATCTCGAGCAGCAGTAAGAATATTCAGAAAACCAGTAATGTTGACACTATTAGTTGTAATTGGGTCGTTAATCGACCGTGGTACAGAGCCTAATGCCGCCTGATGTAATATTATGTCGATACCTTTACATGCTTTTTGACACACATCAATATCTCTTATATCTTTATTTATAAAAGTGAAATTATCTAAAGATAAGTATTGTTCTATGTTTGTGAGTTTTCCTGTCGAAAGGTTATCAAGACAAATTACCGAATTGTTTTGTTTTAATAGTTTTTCTATAATATTGGAACCGATAAAGCCTGCTCCACCGGTTACCAATACTTTAGAATTTTGAATTGTTTTATTGTTTAAATTATTTGGCATAATTAACAGAACGCGTTTCTCTAATTACAGTAATTTTTACTTGCCCTGGGTATGTCATTTCGTCTTGGACTTTCTTTGCAATTTCGTAGCTTAATTTTTCTGATTCAGCATCTGTAATTTTTTCGCTACCGACAATAACTCTTAACTCTCTACCAGCTTGAATAGCATAAGTTTTTAATACGCCAGGATATGAAAGTGCGAGAGCTTCTAATTCTTTGAGACGTTTGATATACGACTCAACAATTTCGCGTCTTGCACCAGGTCTTGCACCAGAGATAGCATCACAAACTTGCACAATAGGAGAAATAAGACTTGTCATTTCAACTTCGTCGTGGTGAGCTCCGATAGCATTGCAAATTTCGGGTTTTTCTTTAAACTTTTCGGCGAGTTTCATACCATAAATTGCGTGTGGTAATTCTGGTTCTTCGTCCGAGACCTTGCCAATATCATGAAGTAAACCAGCTCTTTTTGCAAGTTTTGTATTTAGTCCTAATTCAGCGGCCATAATTGCCGATAAATTTGCAACTTCGCGCGAGTGTTGCAATAAATTTTGACCATACGAGGAACGATATTTCATTTTACCAATCATTCGTATAAGTTCTGGGTGTAAACCATGTACTCCAAGATCAATAGTAGTACGTTTTCCGACTTCTACAATTTCCTCTTCTATTTGTTTACGAGTTTTATTAACGACCTCTTCTATTCTTGCAGGGTGTATTCTTCCGTCAGTTATTAGCTGATGTAGTGATAGACGGGCAATTTCTCTACGAACAGGATCGAAAGCCGACAATAAAATTGCTTCGGGAGTATCATCAACAACAATTTCGACACCAGTTGCAGCCTCTAATGCACGGATATTACGTCCTTCGCGTCCAATTATGCGACCTTTAAGCTCATCGCTCTCGATATGAAAAACTGTAACCGCATTTTCGATAGCAGTTTCAGTGGCAACTCGTTGGATTGTTTCGAGAACGATTTTCTTAGCTTCTTTGTTTGCAGTCATTTTGGCTTCGTCAATAATCTCGTTAATTAGACCTATAGACTCTGAGTGAGCTTTTTCTTGCAAAGACTCTAAAAGTTCTTTTTTCGCCTCTTCTGCCGATAAACCTGAAATGGTTTCAAGTTTTGTAATTTGCTCGTGAATCATTTTATTAAGCTCTTCGTCTCTTCTTTCAACGTGCTCAAGTTGTTTGTCTAAATTATCTCTGATTATTTCAACTTCTTTTTTTAGCCTTTGTATTTCTTCTGCTTTTTGGTTTTGACTTGTCTCTCGTTGTTTTATCCGATTTTCAGCAATCTGGATTTTTTGGTTTCTTTCATTGCTTTGATTTTCATGTTCTGTTTTTAATTGCAAAAATTTCTCTTTAGCCGCTAAATCTTTTTCTTTTCTTGCAACTTCGGCCTCAGCAATTCCTTCGTTGATTGCTTTTTTCTTCTTCTTTGTTAGTGCGATATCCCACAAAAAGTAAGATAGCACTCCACCGCCTATAAAGGCAGTTACTGTAATAATTATCGCTATTGTATCCATATATTTAATTAATTAAAAAAAATAAAAAAAGCCCGCATTAATTACTTTAGTGTTAAAGAAACCCCTGTAAGAACATGGGTGGGACGGCCAGTAAATCTCCGACTTCCAATGATCGCCTAAGCGATTTAATTCTGCGAACAGAACTAATTAAGGCCTGTCGTCCAAAAACTGAACTTTGTCCCAATTGTAATAGTGTTGAGTTTCACAACTTCTAAAGAACCAATACGGGCAATATGTTAATTACCTATTATATTTGAAAGAACGTTTACTCTTTATTTAACACTTCTTCAAGTGAAAAGTTCATTTTCTTTAATTCGTTAATAATGGGTGCGATATCTTCTTTTGCTTCGTTTTCCATCATTTTAACCACAAATGTCATAACTGTCATTGCAAGGTAATCTTGTTCGTCTTTATTTTTAAACCCTTGCTTTTTGTATGCCATTATTGAGTCGTTAATTGATTGCGAAGCTTTTCTCACCAACTCCTCCCGCTTACTGTCTCCTCGCTTAATGCTGATGGGATATACACGTTCTGCAATACTTATATTTATTATTAACTTATCGTCCATTAATCTATTTATTCAAAAGAGCAATACAATTATCAATTTCCCGTATTATTTTGTTTAATTTAAGTTTAGCTTCACTATCCCCAACTTCATTGTTTATAGCTTTTGCTAATTTTAAATTCTCATATTTCTTATCAATCTGCTGATATTTGTCTTTATATATATTTAGTTCTTCATTTAAAATTTTTATCTCTCCCGATAATTTATCATTCTGTTCCTTCTCCTTGTTATATAATAATATTACATTTGCAATGTTTTCATTCAATTTTTGTAATACCTTATTATATTCTTCGTTCATATTAATAAATTATCTACAATACAAAAATAACGTATTTTTTTTTCAAAAGCAATATTAAGATGTTAGTTTTGCAAAATAATTTATATTTATACATGAAATTAAATAAAATCATTGCTTTTTTCTTTGCTATTAGCATATTTGGTAGTGCTTTTTGTCAGATAAATAATTATAAACATTATTTTGTTAGTCCTTTACAAATTGAACCGTCCTTATCTGGAAATTTTGGGGAGCCGCGAACTGCTCACTTTCATACTGGAATTGATTATAGAACTTACACAGAGGGTAAAGATGTGGTTTGTGTTGCAGATGGATATGTGTCCAGAATATTGGTTTCGCCGTGGGGATATGGTTTGGCACTTTATGTTAATCACCCTAACAATTATACTACTGTTTACGCTCATTTAAGTCGTTATAACACGGAAATAGAACAATTTGTTGAGAAAGTGCAGTACGAAAAGCAATCTTTTTCGATAGATACTCTCTTACCAGATGATTTGTTTGTTTTTAAACGTGGTCAAACAATGGCGTATAGTGGTAATACTGGGCATTCAGAAGGTCCTCATTTGCATTTCGAAATGAGAGAAACCGATACTGAATATCCTATTAATGTGCTGGAATCATTGTATCATGTTGAAGATAATATCACTCCTGAAATAAATTTCCTTTATGTTTATCCATTATCTAACATTTCTACTGTTAATGGTAAACAAAGCAAGTATAAAACAAAGCTAAAGAAAAACTCAGATGGTGTTTATATGCCTCCTTACGATATTAAATCAGCAAGTACTATTGGAATTGGTTTGGCCTATGTTGATAGAATGAATGGAACATCAAACAGATATGGTGCCGAAACTGTAAAATTATTCGTTAATAATGAGCTAATTTATCATTCAGTTGTCGATAAATTAGATTTTAGTAAACAAACTTGTAAAAATAGTATGTTTGATTATGCTGAACTTTTAAGTGATGAATTACATGTCCATAAATTGTATATTGAGCCAAATAATGATTTAATGATTTATCCTTTGTCGGTAAATGACGGAATATTTAATGTGCCTTTAGGTAAGAAATCAATAATAAAAATCGAAGTCTCTGATTATGCTGATAATAAATCTGTAGTTGAGTTTTCAATATCTGGTGTAGAGACAGATCATGATAATGTGCAAGAAACGGAAAGTTTAACTAAATGGGACAAGTTAAGTGTTTTGATCAGTGAGGCTTGCCGTGTAGAAATTGATTCTGCTGTTCTTTTTAAAGACGAAGTAGTACCGTTTGTTAAATTACGAGATGGTAAATATTCGAGTGTTTATAAACTTGGCGAAGAAAATATCCCATTAAAAAAGGATTTTAAAATTAGTTTTTTTGTTGATGATAAATTTCTTGATTATTTAGATAAAATATTTGTTGTTCGTGAGCGAGAAGGCAAGGCACGATATATTAAACCTGAAGTTCAACAAAATAATATTTCTGCTTCATCATCGCATTTTGGTCAATTTTACCTTTGGATAGATACAATCCCTCCAAAAATAACTCCTATCAATGTGTCGAAGAACAAAAATATGAAAAACACTTCTTACATAGAATTAAAAATCGAAGATAACTTTTCGGGCATCGCTAATTATAATATGTATATTAATGGAGATTGGGTACTTGCAAAATATGAACCTCGCAATAGCCGAATACGATATTATTTTGATTCTAAAATGACTATTGCAGAAGAGTATGCCTTAAAGGTCGTAGTAAAAGATAATGTGAATAATACATCAGTTTACGAAACGGAGTTTAAAAGAAAATAATTAGTGTTTAAATACAGAGGCTTCAGTTCCGTTAAGTTAGACAAGTCAAAAATCTTCACACTTCGGTAGGCACTGCGCATCGCAGTGCATCGCTCTTCACTTCGTAATTCCCCCATGCAAAACGCTAAATAATATTTTATTTTGTCAAATAAATCAAGAAAACTATTTTTGTAAAAACAAATCAGATTATGAAACCCGAAATATATTTAACTACTGACGGAAGTAAAACCCTATATTCCAAAGAGTTTGACGAGCATTATCACAGTAAAAATGGAGCGTTTACCGAATCTCAACATATTTTTATTAATCTAGGATTTAAAACTATTGAAAAACCCGAAGTCAACATCTTAGAAATTGGATATGGCACAGGTCTTAATGCTATTATGACTTATAAATCAAATGAATTAAATCCTAAAAAAGTTTTTTACCATGGCATTGAAAAATCCCCAATTAGCAGTGAGACATTTAAAAATATGGGGTATATCGAATATTTTGATTTAACAAGTCGAGAAATTAAAATATTTTCGGAAGATTGGGATAAACCACTTAAGATTAGCCAAAATTTTAAATTACTAAAGCAAAATACCGATTTTATCAAGTTTACGCCGCAAAGATCTTATGATTTAATATATTTTGATGCCTTTTCTCCCGATACTCAACCCGAAATGTGGACTTATGAAAATCTAAAAAAAATATTAACAAAATTATCAACAGATGGAGTTTTTGTAACTTACTGTAGCAGAGGCGATTTGAAAAGAAACTTACGAACTTTAGGAATGAATTTAAAGCGTTTTTCGGGTCCTCCAGGAAAAAGACATGTAATACGTGCAAGTAAACATTGAATAATTCTATTTTATATTCAAAAACATTTATTACTTTTGACTTTTAAGAAAATTTATTAATAATTAAACAAAATCAAATTATGAGAACATTTACAAAAATTGTTTTGGCATTTGCTTTAGTTACATCTGCGGTGGCTTTGTTAAATGCACAGACAGTAAATTCGTTATGGGTTGATGGACGAATTTACTTTAAAATTGCAGATCACGCAGTACTAAATGTATCTGATGATGAGGGAATCATCAATCCTAAAGATGTATATTTTTTAGACGATTTGATAAGTGAATATCAAATTACTGAAATGCGTATGCCCTTTAAGTCTGCTAAAAGTGATGTTTTACAGCGTACTTTTAGATTAGATTTTGAAAACATGGAAAACATTTCGGGCTTAATTAAAGTTTTAAATTCGCATCCGGATATTGAATATGCCGAGCCTGCACCACTATTTTTCATTTCAATGACACCTGATGATCCATATTATAATGCTGACCTTAGTGGAGGTTTCTTATTTGGAAATGCAAATAGCTCATGGCATTTAAATCTTATTAATGCTGCTGAGGCTTGGGATGTAACCACAGGAAGTTCCGATATAGTTGTTGCAGTTCTTGATAATGCTATTTGGATAGATCATCCAGATCTTGTGAATATGATTTCGCATGCAGTTGACCTTGGCAATGGAGATAATGACCCAAACCCACCAGAAGCAACTTATATCTGGTCGCACGGTACTCACTCAGCGGGTTTAATAGGTGCAGAAACCAATAATGGTATTGGTGTAGCATCAATTGGTAACGGTATTAGCATAATGGCAGTTAAACTTGGTGATGATGCTAGTGACGGACAATCTATGGCTGCTGGTTTTGAAGGGATAGTTTATGCTGCCGATAATGGTGCCGATGTTATTAATATGTCTTGGGGAAGCCCTCAATTTTTCCAAACAATGCAAAATACTGTAAACTATGCCTATAATAAAGGCTGTGTTTTAGTTGGTGCTGCGGGAAACAACGGAAATGGAATGGAAACTCAAATGAATCCTGATATTCCTATTAACTATATGGGATATCCTGCTGCATTAGAGCATGTGATTGCTGTAGGTTCTTGTGATGTTGGAGATAATAAATCAGATTTCTCATGTTACGGTACTTGGATTGACGTACTTGCTCCAGGTGGATATGCTACTCAAGGTCTCCTCGGCATTGGTGCTTTTACTATACTTAGTACTACATATAATGATGCTGGTTCTGCTTGGGATATGATTAATGGTACAACAGGAGGTGCTAATAGCTATAGTGTTGAAGGTAAGTATGATCTTATGCAAGGAACATCAATGGCTTGTCCTGTTACATCAGGATTATGTGGCTTAATGCTTTCGGCAAACCCCGACCTAACACCCGAGGAGCTTACTGCTATTTTAAAAGCAACTTGCGATAATGTTGATGCAGAAAATGCTGCATTTATAGATAGTATTGGTGCAGGTCGTATCAACGCATTTGCTGCAGTAACAGCTGCACAAGCTGCAATTGCAGACCTTGTCGCTGATTTTGAAGCTAGTGAAGTTGTAATTGATGTTGACGCAAGTGTCGATTTTACAGATCTTACAACTGGTACTCCTAATTATTGGAGTTGGACTTTCGAAGGTGGAACACCTAATGTTAGTACTGAGCAACACCCAACAGGTATTATATATGATACTGAAGGCATTTTTTCAGTTACACTAACTGCTAGTGATGGAACAAATACTGATACAGAAACCAAAACTTATTTTATCATTGTTGGACAAAGTGGCGACATAGCCGAAACAGCATGGATAGGACAAAACACACATTTCACAAGTCCATATCGTGGTGTTTGGTCAACCGAAATTGTGGACGCAAATACTGCATGGATATTAACTTATGATGGTGGTGGCAGTGGAGGAATCACTCGCGATTTCGCAATCACTTCCGATGCCGGACAAACATGGATTCCTAAAACACTAAACATCCCTACTAATTATGCTATTGGTGACATCTCCGCGGTTAGTGCAACAACTGCATGGATAGCAGTTTATGATGCTACTATCAGTAGTGGTGGTGCTATTTTTAAAACTATTGACGCTGGCGACACCTGGACACAACAAACTACTGCATTATTTGAAAATGCAAGCAGTTTTGCAAATGTTATTCACATGTTTAATGAAAATGACGGATATTGTCAAGGCGATCCAGCCAATGGGGAGTATGAAATTTACACTACTTCGGACGGTGGTGAAAACTGGACAAAAGTAGATGGAGCAAACATTCCAGACCCTGCATCTAGCGAAGGTGCTTGGACTGGTGTAGCTAATGCCGTTGGCGATATAGCATGGTTTGGCACAAGTACTGGTAGATTATACAAAACAATCGACAAAGGTCTAACATGGACTGTTCATAGTACTGGAGAAGCTAATGTTAGTACAATCTCCTTTGCTAATGAATTGAATGGTGTTGTTATTTGTCAAGTTATAGACCAAACAGCAGGAACAATAACTAGTTGGAAAATGAAAAAAACCGATGATGGTGGCGAAACTTGGTCAGCAATTCCTGTTGAAGAGCAGTATTTATCTGACGTATCTGCGGTTCCTGGAGTTATAGGAATGTACGTAGGAACTAAAATATCTCAAACAACGGAGAACAATTTTTCAGCCTACACTCTCGATTATGGTACAACCTGGACAATGTTAGACGACTCGATTCAGTACACAAATGTTAAAATGTTTAACGAGTTTACTGGTTGGGCAGGAGGATTTAACATGGATGCAAACACAGGAGGCATTTATAAATGGGTAGGCCTTACGCCGTCTGATGCCCCATACTTTACATCATCTCCAGACCTAGAGGTAACAGAATTTGAGACCTACACATACAACATCGTAGCTATTGATCCAAATGATATTGAGCTAACACTCACCGCTCCAACTTGTCCTACATGGCTTTCTTTTACTGACAATGGCAATGGTACTGCGTCTCTAACTGGAACAGCCCCAGAGATAGCAGGAATAACAGAAAACTTTAACGTAACACTTGATGCCACAAATGGCGAATATACTGGAACACAAAATTTTGTTATCATAGTTAATACATCAAACACAGCACCATATTTTACTTCAACTCCTATTACTACGCACGTGCAAAATACACTGTACAGCTATGATGTAATTGCTGAAGATGATCAAGGCGATGCCCTAACAATTGAAGCGACTACTATTCCCGCATGGGCAAACTTTGTAGATAATGGAGACGGTACTGGACAATTAACTGGAACACCTACTAGTGCTAGCTTTCTTGGATTTGGAGTAGTCTTAAAACTTAGCGATGGTATGTTTATAGCCGAGCAAACTTTTAAAATCCAGGTTACTGCCAATAATATAGTCGATTTTGGTTTTGGCAGCATAGAAATTTACCCTAACCCAAGTACTGGTATTATTAACGTGTTAAATTGTCAAGGTGCAAAATATGAAATCATGGATATTACTGGTAGGATTATATCTCAAGGAAATCTTGATAACTCATTTGAAAGACTTGATATTTCTGAGCTTTGCCAAGGTAACTTATTCATTAGATTATTCAACAACGAAATAGTTTATACAGTTAAAATTGTAAAACTATAAACAACTATTATAGATGAGAACATTCCAAAAGTATTATTATTGCATTTTTTTAAAATTTGGTTTTGTAAATGTAAAATTTAATAATACTTTTGGAATGTCTTTTTATGGAACATATTGATATTATAGGTTTTATTGGCGTTGCAGCTAGTATGTTGAGTTTTATTGCTACTGGCAAAATTCAGCATCGAATTATAATTATAATTGCAATTGCTTTACTGCTAACGTACAGTATATTAAAACCAATTTACCCTTTTGCAGTTTTGATGATTTTGGTTCTTGCTTTTTATGTTTTTCAGATTGTCAAATTGCAAAAGAGCAAAGCTTCAATAATATTACTTGAAGTTGAGTATGATAATAATTACATCCTTGAATTTATTAAGAACTATAAAAGGGATATTTATAATTATTTTCCTTTTTATGAGCCTCACAAATTACACAAATGTTTTCTGGTAATGAGAGATATGAATCTGGCAGGAATACTAATTGGAAGTATAGCAGAAGACATACTCACGATTGAAGTAGATTACACTAAACCAATTTATCGAGACAAAGAAATAGGAAATTATATCTTTAAACAAAACCCCGGTTATTTTAAAAAAATGGGGATAAAAAAAATAGTGGCGAAATCCTTTCATAAAGGACATAGTAAATTTCTTAAACAAATGGGCTTTGAGCAAACAAACATTGATAATCAATTAGTTTTTGTAAAAGATCTTGATTAAAAGCCACTTTTAAAGATTCTTTACGTTTATTTAGTGAATACATACATATTATGAATTGGTTTAAATACATACTGGCGGTTGTTTTTATCGTCATCTTAACACAAACAATTGCTGCACAAACAGATATTCCTGATGCACCAGTATTTAGTTCTGCAAGCATTATACCTGAATCCGACCCGACAACTGTCGTACTAAATTGGACACCAAGCGACTCTCTCGATGTAAAAGGGTATATTATTTATCAAGTTATCAGCGGAATTACAGAAACTATTGATACAGTTTATGGCAGATTATCAACCAATTATGATTATACTTTGCCCAATATAATTACTAAACCCGAAAAATACAGATTAGCCGCTTTCGATAATGAATACTTTAAAAGCAGTATTACTAATCCGCACACGATAATGTTTTTAAGCATAGAATTTGATAAATGCAACACTCATATAAAATTAGAGTGGTCAGCCTATGAAGGTTGGACAAATGGTGTTAAATTATACAACTTATATCGCAGATCAGAGGCTGGTACATATTCTGTAATCGACATTCTTACTCCTGATAAATTATCTTACACAGATGAAAGTGTCGATGCTAATCAGACTTATTATTACTACATCGAAGCTATAAGTAACTCAAGTATAAAAGCCACGTCAAATTCTGTTAAATTGACAACTAATGCTTTTACTATACCACAATACTTGTATGCCCAATATGCGAGTGTGGATGGCAACAATATAATCATTAACTTTGCGGTAGATAATTTAGCTGAAGTGCTTGAATATCGTGTGCAAAGATCCGACAGTACAAATGGATCTTTTACAACAATACAATCATATCAAAATACAGGACAAACAGAAATAATGCACACAGACTATGATGTTAATGTTAATAATTATAGATATTATTACAGAATTGCGGCGATAAATCCTTGTGGAGTTCTTTCGTCATATTCAAACATCGCATCAAATATTTTACTTAATGTTCTCGCCGATGATAACTTGATGCATGACATATCATGGACAAATTACTACGCCTGGCCAAATGGAGTTAGTAATTTTAAAATTTACAGAGTTTTTAATGACACAAGAACCGAAATTGGAGTAAACTCTGCTGGTAATTTAAATTACTCTTACAATATTGAATGGTATGTTAACTATTGCCATGACAAAAAAATAAACATGACAAATGAATTTTGTTATTATGTCGAAGCCTATGAAAGCGAAAGTCCTAGAAATATCAGTTCGCAAGGAATTAGCAGATCAAATATTGCATGTGTAAATCATTATCCTATTGTATGGATACCAACAGCATTTAATGCTACTTCGATTAATATTCAAAATCGAGAGTTCAAACCTATACTATCATTTATTGAAAACGAACCTTACGAATTTATCATTTATGATAAGTGGGGACAAATAATCTTTAACACAAATAAGACTTACGAAGGTTGGAATGGGACAATAAATCACTTAGAATTAGCACCTTCGCAATACTACACTTATTTTGTAAGATATTTTGATTATAAAGGTTCTGAATACATAAAAACTGGAACATTTTTCTTATTTATTGAATAAGTTTGACGAATTAGTACTCGTCTATAAAGTCTGAAGTTGATATGTTAGGGTTTGTCAAATAATAAAGTATGCAGAATTGACAACCCCTTAGCTGCGATGTAGTGCGATGTAGTACGATGCAGTGAGTCTGTCGAACTAAGTCTGTCGAACTGAGCGGTGTCGAAGCTAGTTCGTAAACTCTGTTCTTACGCAGACCGCTTAGCGTAATTTTCTTTAATAACAAACTTTATTAATTTCTCAATGTAATTTTTTTGTTAAGCTTACTGTTTTCAAGCTTAATTTTACATTGTAATTAGTATATTTGTAAATTAATATTATTTATAACCATTTAAAAGATTTTTTAATTTTTTATGAGCCTGACAAAAGAGGAAAAAATATGGATTGAAGATCAATTTGATAATCTTATAAAATCGAGTAAGAGAATTAAATCGACTGAAGATAAGGAGCTTATACGAAAAGCTTTTGACTTAGCTAATGAGGCTCATTCTAAAATGAGACGTAAATCAGGAGAACCTTATTTTTCTCATCCCATTGCGGTAGCCAAGATTGTTTCCGAAGAAATTGGACTAGGAATAAAATCAATTGTTAGTGCTCTTTTACATGATGTTGTCGAAGATACAGACCTCACGTTAATAGACATCGAAAGAATGTTTGGAACAACCATTGCTGGCATGATAGATGGGCTGACGAAAATTTCAAACGTTTTAGACAAAGACGCTTCGCTGCAAGTTGAGAATTTCCGCAAAATGCTTATGACAATGTCGCAAGACGTACGCGTTATATTTATTAAACTTGCAGACAGATTACACAATATGCGTACACTGGACTCAATGCCAGAGTACAAACAAATTAAAATATGTAGCGAAACAGTATTCTTATATGCACCACTTGCACATCGTCTCGGATTATATTCTATTAAAACCGAACTCGAAGATCTCGCACTTAAATATGAACATCCGCTTATCTATCGCGAAATAGAAAGAAAATTTAAAGAGACCGAAGAAGAACGAGCAAAATATACCCAAGAAATTATTGAGCCTCTCAAAAAAGTTTTGGAAAACGAAGGAATAAAATTTACAATTAAAGGTCGTCTTAAATCTATTTATTCGATTTGGAATAAAATGCAGAGTAAAGGTGTGCCCTTCGAAGAAATATACGACTTGTTTGCAATTAGGATAGTCTTTGACCATCCTGATGATTACCAAGACAAACAAGCACGTACTCAATGCTATCATATAATGGCACTCATAACTGATATATATCCTCATCACGAACAGCGGATACGAGATTGGGTAAAAAACCCTAAAGCAAACGGATACGAAGCATTACACGTTACCGTTATGGGACCTCGTGGGCAATGGGTCGAAGTCCAAATTCGTAGTAGGAAAATGGATGATATTGCCGAAAGAGGACTCGCTTCGCATTGGAAATACAAAACAAGCGAACGTAGTTCTACTGGAAGTCTTGATGTTCTTATTAGCACATTACAAAACTCATTATCAAATAATGAAGTAGACTCACTAGCTTTTCTTGACGACTTTAAATTAAATATATTTACGACTGAAATATATGTTTTTACACCAAAAGGTGAGATAAAAAAACTACCAAAAGCTTCTACAGTAATTGATTTAGCTTATGAAATCCATACCGAAATAGGAAACACCGCCATAGCTGCTAAAGTTAATCATAAATTAAAACCACTCTCACATGTTTTACATAGTGGCGACCAAGTTGAAATACTTACCTCATCCAAACAAGCCCCTAAAAGAGAATGGCTAGGATTTGCAGTAACTACAAAAGCAAAAGCAAAAATCAAAAGCTCTTTAAAAGAAGAAAGACTACACAATATTGAAAAAGGACAAGAAGCCTTTATTACTAAGGTACACGAATTAAGTCTTAAACTTAGCCATAAAACGTTTAAAGAACTACGCGAAAACTATAATGCTCCTAGTAAAGAAGAATTTTATCGTAAAATTGGTATCGGCGGCATTCAAATTGATGACCTTGAAAAACAACTTCTTAAAGACTCACGAAACATTTTTGCCAAATACTGGAAATTAACCTTTAGCAAACCAAAATCAAAAAAACAAAAAAAAGATAAAAACACATACATTGTTGACGATATTGACAATCAAAAATTTACCCTTGCTACATGCTGTAATCCAATACCAGGAGACGAAGTTGCTGGATTTGCAAATCCAAATAATTCCATTATTATTCATAAAAAAACTTGCTCAATTCTAAATAATCTCGCTGCTAAACAAGGAGAAAAAATAATCACCGTAAAATGGACAAGCTACAAACTTTTATCTTTTTTAGTAACAATTAAAGTTGAAGGCGTTGATCAAATTGGAATTGTTTACCATATTACTAAAGCTATTAGTCAAGAAACAGATGTTAATATTAAATCTATTTGGATAGAAACAAACGATGGTGTTTTTAATGGAGAAATTAAATTGTTTGTGCATCATGCACAAGACCTTGAAGACCTTATAGCTAGAGTAATAAGGGTAAAAGGAGTAAATAATGTTACACGCATCGAAGAATCTGATAATGAATAAAACAGAAATAATATCATTACTAAAACTGCTCGAAGACCCCGACGAAAATGTTTTTAATATTTTACGTGAACAAATTCTTGATAAATCTGAATTATTTCATGTATATCTAGAAAATTATCATGCCTTATCCATAAACGAATTAGCTCTAAAAAGATCGGAAATATTATTAGACGAAATTTTTATAGAGAATCTCGAAAAACGTCTCATCAAAGTTCTTAAAACTAAAGGACAAAATTTACTTGATGCTGTACTTATTATCGAAGAGTATTTCAATCGAGACATTGATGCCGAACAAATAAAAGAGGAAACAAATAAAATAATACAATCTATCTGGCTTGAACTTAATGACCAACTAACCGGAATCGAAAAAGTAAAATTGATTGGAAATGTCCTTTTCGAGAAGCTAAATTTTAAAAAATATCCAGTTGGAGAATTTAAACCTAGATACCTTAGTTTTGCTAACTGTATCAACGACCGCAAATACGTATCCCCTAATATAGCATTACTCTATTGCATAATTGCCCAAGAAACCTCGTTGCCTTTATTCCCTATCGACTTACCAGGCATATTCCTTTTAAGTTACGTAGATAAAGAACTTGCAAATGCCGTGTTCGAAGACAATAACAATGGAGCTGTTTTTTATATTTATCCATACGACCAAGGAGAGTTTATAAATCATCAGATACTTGAAAAATATCTCAAAGAACAAAAAACAACACAAAAAATTGAACAAATGAAAAATATGACATATACAGATTTTTTAGCTTTCTTTTTTCAACTAAGAACTTATGCACTAAAACAAAAAAAATATAACGGCTTTGAAATAGATTATGCAGATAGGATTATCGCAATTTTTAAAAATATAAACTTGTAATATGAAAATAGTTATTTCTGGTGCAGGAGATATTGGCATATATCTCGCAAAAATGCTAACAAAAGAAAATCACGATATTGTTATGATAGATCTAAAAGCAGAATTGCTTAAAGAAGTTGACAACTCGTATGATATAATGTGTGTTGAAGGCTCTTGCACTTCATTTACCGTACTAAAAGAAGCTAATACGACATCGTGCGATCTGTTTATAGCTGTAACAGACTCCGAAGACACTAATATTTTAGCTTGTGTATTTGCAAAAAAACTCGGTGCAAAAAAGACAGTTGCAAGAGTTGGTAACATGGAATATCTTAACCCATTAAACAAACTAACATTTATAAATCTTGGCATCGATAGATTAATATATCCCGAATATATTGCCGCAAAAGAAATAGTAGGAGTTATTAAACAAACAGGAACAACAGAAATATTCGAATTTTCGGGTGGAAAATTAACTCTATTTGTAATTAAACTCGATGAAAATTCACCAATAATAAACATGAGTTTGCGCGAATCCTCAGCACTTGCAAAAAATAAAAATTACAGAGCAGTAGCTATTACAAGAAACGGAGAAACAATTATCCCACGGGGTGATGATATGTTGTTAAGCGGCGACATAATTTATATTATTACAAGCCCTGATGGCATTTCAAGTTTGTTAAAAACTGCTGGTAAAGAAAAACTTGAATTAAACAATGTCATGTTTCTTGGTGGAAGCCGAATAGGTATTAAATCAGCAAAATTCCTTGAAAACCACCTAAACGTAAAAATGGTAGAATTTAATGCCGAAAAAAGTTTTAAACTTGTTGATCTTTTGCCAAAAACAATGATTATCAATGGAGACGGACGAAATGTAGATGTTTTAATAGAAGAGGGTATTGAGAAAACCGACATATTTGTTGCAGTTACAGGAGATGCCGAAACAAATATCCTTACTTGTTTACTCGCAAAAAGATACGGTGTAAAAAAAGTTATAGCAGTAATCGAAAATTTAGACTATATCGACATCGCCTCAAAAATGGGGATTGATACTATTATTAACAAAAAACTTAGTGCTGCAAGTGCTATATATACACTCACAATGAAAGCCGAAGTATCTTCAATAAAGTGCCTAACAGGAACTGATGCCGAAGTACTCGAATTCATTACTTCACGTGATGCAATTATTACTAAGAATAAATTGAAAGACGTAGATTTACCCGAAGGTGTAATTGTGGCTGGTATAGTTAGAGGTAAAAAAAGCTTTATTGCACTAGGCGACACTCAAATTAAACCTAACGATAAGGTAGTATTATTTGCATTACCGACAGCTATTCATAAAATTGCATATTACTTTTAATTAAAATGCTCTTTTGCCAGATTGTCTGCGATAAGCTTTTGCTGTATTCCCTGATGAAAACATTGGCGTATTAACTCGTTGTTGGGGAGAAATATCAAAACTTAACATTACTTCATGCGAACCACTATTAACAGTCCTTAATTGAGAAGTAACAATATCGTAAGAATAAGCTAAATAAAATCTGCTAAACCTGTATCCTGCCAAAATACTAATCGCATCTCCTACCCTATAACCTAAAGATGCACCAAGGCTATTATTATACAACCACGCAACATTAATATCAGCACTAATAGGACTGCTTTTTGCGTAACCCATAAATAGCGAAGGACTAATTCTATGAGTATTTACTAAAAAATCATATTGCCCCATTAAATAAATGTGCCGAGCCATCTCTATTTCACCAAAATCATTTGCAGAATAAGGACGAAACTCTGATTTTATTATTTGATTTACAGCAAATCCCGCATAAAACCTATCATTATACAATAACATCCCAAAATTAGCTTCGGGTCGCCATTTACGCTCAGAATTAAAATTCATTGTTGGATCGGCTAAGTCACTATATGTAAGAGAATTGCCATGTAAACGATATTGCATCAGTTCAGCAGATAAACCAAATGATAAAAACATCTTATCCATGTCTATTATATAAGCATAAGATGCATTTACGATAAATCGTGACGTAGGTCCTGTGATATCATTGATAATATATCCACCAACACCATTTGTCTTCGAGAGTTCACTATGAAAACTAATTACCGAGGTAACAGGAGCATCTTCAAACCCCACCCACTGTGCACGATGTAGCAATTTTATATCCTTACTCACAGTAGAACCAGCAACAGCAGGATTATTCAACAATAAGTTGTTTTGTCGCATACTTATTTGTGGTAGTTGCTGTGCAAATAAAAACTGAACAAAAATTAGTGCCAATATAAATAGTAATATTTTTCTCATCTTTTTATCTAATTATTGTTACACTTCCTTTTCGCAACTCACTCCCATCTCCATATAAATCGATAATGTAATAATATGTAGCATCTGGAACTTTTTTACCTTTATATTCACCATTCCAAGGTGTTAAGTATCCCTTAGAATTAAATACCTCATTACCGTTTCGGTTAAAAATATTAACAGTACAGTTTGGATAATTTCCTATGCCCTCAATCTCCCACATATCGTTAAAATTATCTCCATTAGGTGAGAAAGAATTAAATATCGTAAAATCAAACTCGGAATCGGGATCGGGATCGGGTTCTGGGTCTGGATTATCTATAATTAATTTCCGAGCTAAAACAAAAAACGATTTATTATCAAATAATAAATTATCATCTCTAAAAATATAATTATTAGCATCAACAACTTGAACAGAATTTTCTAAGAGTTCCCACATTGCGACAGGAGCATTATTCCAAAAAGAAATCGCATCAAAAACATTATCAGAACTTTCGCCGATTATTTCAAGTTTAACTTGATTTGTTCCCAATACCCTATGTATATAATGATAATACTCGTTATTTAGAACATCAATTAATGTGTCTTTTAAACTTACAGACATACCATCATTTGTTGCATCATTATTTATAAACCGAACACGAAATTCTGAATTCTCACCAATAAATTGAGAAATAATAACAGGTCTATATCTTTCGGTGCCAAAATATGAGCCAACAGGAAATAAATACTCTCCTACTAAATCAGTTTTTCTTGACAAATACCCACCTCTGTCTGACGAAACAAATCCATGATTACGAACTACTGCGTCATTATCTATGTTACTTATTTCTATAAAATTAGAGCCTGTGTCAAACTCGGAATCATTAATGTCAAGGATTCCTAAAATATAGATATCTTGTTCAAGCGTTTTTGTACCTCCCGAAATTGCTGACAAATTATTAAAAGATGTTACCTCACTCCCACCAATTACTTGATTAGAACTCAGTAAAAAAACGGAACCTTCATTACTCACAAAATCTGCATTATTATACCAGTTTCCAGTTATATCAATATTACCCTCGCAATTAATTTGTGAGTTATTAGTTAGATTACCATTAACAACAAGTTGAGCAAAGTCGGTAGTATTATTAGTCAAAGTCAGTATGCCATTTGCATTTACAATATCTCCATTTGCTGCCACTATGGCTTGATGATTTACCCATATTTCATTACCATTATTATAAAACACTTGCGAAAAACAAGTGTAAGTTAAAAATGTAAGCAAAAATACCACCAAAACACGCTGTATAATATTATTTAGTTTCATAATTGAAATTCAATCCTGTTAAATTTTCAAACTCTTTACCACTTTCAAATATGTCTTCATCATCTTCTTCATAGACCCAAGTGATACTGATATTTTTTTTGTTTTGCAAATGTATAAAAAATTTATACAAACCCCTTGCTGCTCCTGTATTAAAATACTCAAGGTCAAACTTTAAACACATTTTGTCATATTGTGTATATATTTTCTCAACCACTCGGCTAAAATCTGCAAAAAACTCTTGGGGGTTCTCTGGAATAAAACGTCCCTCTATCAAAATCAAATGCTTGTCCTCATCAATATATACTCCAGGTGTTTTTGTACTAGGCTCAAATAGAGTTTTCATAATTTATTAAACTTTAGTTTTATTATAAATATATTACCACCACTTATGTAGAAATCAATTGGGTTTTCCGACTTTATTCGACAAAAAACATGTCCATTACCTGTTGAGTTTGATGTTGTTGAGAGATTTTTTTGATAAATGCCTTGCAAATCTACTACCTCTATCTCATTAATGTTTTTTAACTGCTTAATTATATTCTCAATCATTGCTGTCTCCATAGCCTGTTTGATTTCCACAATATAATCAGAGGTGGTTTCTATTACTTGAAATATAGCTGCGTTTTTATTATTATAAATAAGGTTATTTTGCAATAATTCCACGGCAGACAGAATAATCCTTTTTTTTATTTTTGTTTTTAAATTAGATAATTGTTCAGAAACTAAGACTACAAAAGCTCCTGCATCAGCATTTTGAGTGGTCTCGTAATAGCACAATATTTTTTCTTCATGCTTCATTAATTAAAGCGTATAGGTTTTGGAATTGTAATCTGTTTTATAGACTCTAAAGCGTAAGAATCGGTCATTCCAGAGATAAAGTCCGTTATAATTTGATTATCATCATCATTATTATTTTGATAAAATTGAGACATCCCATTCAAATAATCAGCAAAATTTTTATCAAGTTCTATTCCACTTTCACTATATTTTTGATAATCGTAACGATATTTTGTAAAAATCTCCATAAGATGCTCAAAAAGATTATTAATTATTCGATCACAAAAAACATCATAACGTTTAAGAGCAGGGTGTTCGTAAATATTCTTATAATTAAAATGTTTCAGTTTTGTTACCATTTGATAAGTTTCGTCAGAGAAGCCAACGTAATTTTTATCAGCCGAATTGCTAATAATATCAATTATAAGTTTATTTATTATTTGTCCATTTCTGTCGCCAAGCATATTTTTCACATCCGTAGGAATATCGTTATCGGTTATAAACCCAGCGACATAGGCATCTTCGATATCTCTTCCCAGATATGCAATTTTATCTGAAAATCTCATAATACAACCCTCATACGAGGTTGCAACGACTTTACGATTTTTAATAGCATCAAGCTCATTAAGTTTAGAAACGGGGGTAAGTTTTTGCTCGTCTTTTTCGCCATTATGACAAATTATTCCATCTTTTACTCCATAGCAAAGATTTAAACCTTTCCCTTTATTTGCAAGGTATTGCACCTGTCGATACGAGTTTATTTCATGTACAAATGCGTTATTACCACCTAACATTTTGTTTAATGCCATTTCGCCTGCATGACCAAAAGGTGTATGCCCCAAATCATGCCCAAGACCAATAGCATAAGCCATATCCACACTAAGATCCCAACCATAAGAATTTAATCCTTTACATATTGACGAAGCAATTGTTGCAACGTGCAAAACATGTTCAATTCGAGTACAAATATGATCGTTTTCCGGAGCAAAAAATACCTGCGTTTTATTTTTCAAACGTCTAAAAGCTGTTGAATGAATAATAGCTGTCTGGTCTCTAAAATAATCGCCACGTACATCCGTTTCACGATCAAGGCTTCTCTTAAGATATATTTCGTTACTAAATGGATTTTTCATATTTTATAGTTATTCTTTTAATTGTTTATTCCTTAAAGATCGCCAAACATAAACCAATGTATATGACAACTAAAGATAAAGTAAAAAACAATTAACTGTTCTCAGTTCTCAGTAGATTTAAAACACAAACCGCGAACTGCGAACTGCGAACAATTCTCTATCGTATCACATTAAGTTTATCAACAATAAGTTTTCCTTGAGTAAATACTCTTGTAAAATACACTCCGGAAGATAATTGTGAAACATCAAGTAAGATTTCATCGGCACCTGATTCGGCAAATTTCATTAGTATTGTTCTACCAGTTTTATCAAAGATTTCAACAAAATCTCCTTTGTCAAAAGTGTAGCCATTGGTAATAGTAAGATAATTTGAACAAGGATTAGGATATAAGCTAATGTTTTTTTCGATTTCCTCATCTTCGATACCTACAAGGCATGTGAGTGGTCTAATGCCAGATGACACAGCGATATCATAAGCTTCTACTGTACTTTTCCATTCATCCCCATCTTTTACCCAAAAAGTATTTAATCCACCATTTCCTCTGTTTGGAGACATTCCGACAACAAATTTATCTCCATCTGCGTAATTTATACTATATCCTAAGTAAAACGGGCCATCAACTTCGAGCGGTTCGTCAAAAAGAATTACCTGAATAAAATTTCCACTTAGATTATGCAAATACACTTTTTGTTCCGACAAAATTGTTGTTGGTTTATTGTCTGCTCCGTCCCAAGTTATAAAACGGATATACGAATTGTACGACCCATAAGAAATATCCATTACTGGCACAATAACGCCATGCACTTGATTGAAAGTATGAAAATCATAATAGTCGGCATACATTTTTATATTATCAGAATTTTGTCCCCCTAAACAACCAGTCATTCCATTAATATAAAGTTCATTTGGGATTTCGTCTTCTACTAAATTTCCGATTGTATCACAAAAAGAGCCGACATTTGTTTCGTAAACAACGATATAATCACGTTTAGTAAGCACATTAGAACCATTAATATTTGAGACGCTTAAAGTTACATCAAAAAAACCAGTATTTGCGTAAATTACTCCTTCGGGTTGGATTTGAAAACCAGAATATTGCGGATCTCCTCCTTCAAATTGCCAAGACCAAGACATAGGATACTTAGTTGATAAATCATCAAAATACACAGGAATATTTCTTTTAACTAATCTGTTACGAGAAGTAAAATTTGCTACAGGTGCTTCAAGTCCGGCATCGGGGATTACCGTAATATAATTTTCTATAAGCAAAGTATCCCAGCCTACCGAATTGCGAACAATAAGTTGAGCGTTAAAAGTTCCTGTATTATTATACACAACATCTTGTGGGTGTTGCTCGGTTGATGTATTTGGGACTGCACCTTCGAACGCCCAGTGCCATTCATAAGGAAAATCATGTGAAAGATCTGTATAGTCGATACTATATCCTGCAACCACAACTACCTGATTAGCAGAAAAATAGGCGACAACAGTATCATCAGCAATATCAAACACCTGAACATAATTTTGGTAAGTTACTGAGTTTTCATTTCCAAACGCATTTTGAACAGTAAGACTAACATCATACCAACCAGATTCGTTATAGATAATTTCAGGTGGATTTTGTCCATTAAACGTTTCGGGTTCACCTCCTTCAAAAAACCACAACCATTGACTTACATTATTTATAGATTCATCGTGATATGTTACACCAGATCCCACAGGTAATATTAATGGAGCACCAGTAAATGCGGCGACAGGCCAATCATCGGGGCAGGCGTTTTGGTTTGGTCCCAAAGCAACAATAGCAGATATTTCGTGGAGGTCTCCAGCCTCACCATCCCAGGAAACACTTCGATCGGGACTGATAACAATAAACTCTGGATAATACTCTACTCCATAATAATTTATGACAGGATAAGATCCTCCTTGTCCGCTAACCAATGGATAAACACAACCAAAATCTTCTCTAAATTGCTCTGCAATTGCATCACTGTCCTCTGAGCCAATACCAAGAACTATCAACTCAAACTCATTGCAGCCAAAACCTTCGTAAATATCATTAACTCCTGGTACGGCTCCTTGACAGCCACCACAAGTAGAAAACCAAAAATCAAGATATACATATTTGCCTTGGTCAAGTATCTCAAAAAGATTGTAAGTTACGCCCTCTGTATCGGTAACAGTAAAATCCTCAGCCTCAGTAGGCTGTGCAAACATAAAATAAGATATTCCTATCAACCCAAATAACAGTAATGCTTTTTTAATCAACTGAAGTTTCATAATTATTCTTTTAATTGCAAACTAAAACGATAGAATTTGTAAAAGGTTTACTAAAAGCCTATATCTATTTTTCAAAAATAAGAAAAAATAATACATAAAATTTATTTCTTTAGTCTTTTTATAGAAAATTTCTTATTACTTGAAAAAATACTAGCATTTAGCTCAAAGCCAATAATCAAAGCCAATGCTGTAATATAGAATAAAAGCATTACGACAATAATGGTACCGATAGAGCCGTAAAGCTTATTATATCTGGCAAAGTTATTAACATAATATGCAAATCCTAAAGAGGATATTACTTGCAAAACCGTTGCAAAAATTGCTCCTGGAGTAATAAATCTAAATCGGCTTTTTTTGGCAGGAGCGAGAAAATAAAGAAATGAAATAGCTAAAAAATAGAGACCAATTACAAGTATCCATTTAAAGACACCTATTACAAAGAATAAAGCACTACTATATTTCTGTTGAAATTGGTGGTCTCCCATAAAATTAAGAAAATAATTATTGCCGACAACTATTAAAGATATAGCCAACAATAGTAATACACTCACTATAACAATTAACAAAACAGAGATAAGTCTTTTGCTAATCCAATTTCGAGAATCCACATGATGGTATGAATTATTAAAGGCTTCGATAAATGATAAAACGCCGTTTGATGCAAAGAATAACATCAGAAAAAAACCAATAGACAATATGCTACTTCGTTGATTAAGAATGGTATCCGATATTGTTTCGTGCAACAAGCTATATGCAGAATCGGGCAACACCTCGGCTAAAATACTAAAGAGCTCATATTGGAAGTTTTGCACAGGGATAAAGGGAATAAGAGAGAAAAAGAAAATCAAAGCAGGAAATATTGCGATAAACAAATTAAATGCTACGCTTGAGGCTCTCATTGAGACTGCTCCCTCTTGAATTCCTTTAAAAAAAAACGAACCAACATAATAAAGTGAATAACCTCTAAAACCAGGTAATATTATTTTTTTACTTAGTTTTACTACAAATTTCTCTAATCGCTGTTTTTGTTTTTTTACAAATTTTATCATACAGCTTTAAGGCTTAAATCAAGGCTTTTAATCTGATGAGTAATTGCTCCCACAGAAATATAATCCACTCCACATTGTGCATAAGCTCTAATGTTCTGGATTGTTATTCCTCCACTTGATTCAATTTCATATTTACCATTGATAAGCTCAACTGCTTTGCGTGTAAGTTCGGGACTAAAATTATCTAGCATTATTCGATTTACTCCGCCAACACGTAATACCTCTTCAACATCACTAATTGTACGAGTTTCGACTTCGATTTTAAGTTCCAATTTATTAATTTTAAGATAATCATTTGCCAAAGTAATTGCCTTTTCGATACTTCCAGCATAATCTATATGATTGTCTTTAAGCATAATCATATCATAAAGTCCTACACGATGATTATAACCGCCCCCTATACGAACGGCTTCTTTTTCTATTAGGCGTAATCCAGGTGTTGTTTTACGAGTATCTAATATTTTGGTTTTAAATCCTTGCAATTCTTGTACATAACGGGATGTTTCAGTAGCTATTCCGCTCATACGTTGCATAAAATTAAGCACAGTTCTTTCGGCAGTAAGGATATCAAGTTGAGGTCCGCTAACTTCCAGCACAATATCTCCAGGTTTAACCTCTTGTCCATCATTAAAATAAACATGTACAGCAATATCTTTCGAGAAATAATAAAAAACTGCCTTTGCAATCTCTACACCAGCAATAACACCTTCTTGTTTTACCAATAAAAAAGCACTCCCTTGTTCGGTCTTATTAATACAACATAAGGATGAGTGGTCTCCATCACCAACATCCTCCTTATAAGCTCTTTCGATAAGAGAACTTAAATATTCTTTCGGAATCATTCTTCTTCGATTCGCATTTGATGAATTAATGGTTTACCACCGCTTTCTTTAACGAGAAAATAAACCCGATATATTTGACCACTCACAGTTTCAAGATTTCCAATAGCATACTGTGCACCCTCTTTTCCTCCTTGATGCAATAGAGTAAAACTTTTGGATTTATTTTTATCAAAGAAACTTTTCAAAATCTGTTCTGCTTGTTGTTTACTATAAACATCCTCTTTGTCAAGAATAACTAACTCAACCGAAGAGTTAAAATGTTTAGATAACTCAATAGCATTTCCAACTTTCATGGCATCAAAAATCTTAGGCGGGATATCAAAAATCGGAAAAGCATTTGCTCCTAATGCAGTCCCCAAAATAATTACTGCCAATAATACTTTAATTTTTTTCATCATTTATTTTTTTTCGTTTTACTTTGCAATTTTCATTATTGCATACAAAAACTAAACCAAACATTTAAACCGCAAGATATAAATAATTTAAATCTTTCCAGTATCTTTATATCCAAAATTTTTAACATATTATGAATATACAATTATTAGTAATAGGAAAAACAGATAAAACTCATATTAAAACAGGCATTGAAGAATATGTAAAACGAATAAACAGATATTGTAAATTTGAGATAAAAATCATCAAAGACATAAAAAACTCAAAAAAAATGAGTGAAAGTGTTCAAAAAAAACTTGAAGGTGAAAAAATAATAGCGGAAGTTTCTACATCTGATCAAATGGTGCTATTAGATGAGAAAGGCAAACAAACAAACTCAAAAGATTTTGCAGTTTTCTTAAACAAAACACTTGTTTCTGGAGCCAAAAACCTTATCTTTGTCATTGGAGGTCCTTATGGCTTTTCGGAAGAGGTTTATAAACGTGCTAATGCAAAAATTTCATTGTCAAAAATGACCTTTTCACATCAATTAGTACGAATAATATTTGCCGAACAATTATATAGAGCTTTTAGTATTTTAAACAACGAACCATACCATCACGATTAAATATGAAAATCAAACCTCTGCATATTATTATAAGTTTTGTTATTCTTGCAATTTCTTACTTGCTAAGTATTACTGTGGCAAACTTACCTAAAGCACAAAACCACGAGCAGATAAATGTCGAACATATCGAAACTGTAATTAATCAAAAAATTAACATACTCGAATCCCGTTGCAAACATTTATCAGAAAAGTTTTACCAAAATCAAGACGACATAGAAAAATACTTTTATGAGGCATCGGATGATACCTTTACCGAAGACGGCACAGGCTACTTTTTATATCAAAACAACGAACTAAAATGCTGGACAACTAACGACATTCCACTACCAACGAGTACTACATACGGTTTTTTTGATAGAGGTCTTATCAATCTAAACAATGGCTGGTATATTTGCAACTCAATCGAGGGAGATAACTGGCATCTTGTAGGCTTATTCAGAATAAAAAAAGAATATTCTTATGAAAACGATATTCTTAATAATGAATTCTTTTCAGAATTTAAAATACATCCGAAAGCAAGTATCAATATTGACTCGTTAACCAACAGCAATAAAATATGTTTTAATATAAATGAAGAAAATGAATATTTCTATCTAAGATTACCTGAAAACATATATGAAGATGAGCAGCCTTTTACATTTCAACATTTTACATCTTTATTAAACATATTTTTGACCGTAATATTTTTATTTGTACTGTTAGCTGCATTATCAAGAAAATACCGAAAATTAAACGGGGTATTTACACTTATGTTTTTTGTTTTGTTGTCGATCTTTCGATTTCTATTGCTTAAATTTAATTTTTTGCAAAATTTTGTTGGATTTAATCTTTTTAGTCCCGAATTATTTGCCGAGTCATTCTGGTTGCCGTCACTTGGAGATTATCTGATAAATGTTTTTTTCTTTATTGCTTTTGCAGGATTTTTATTTCTGTTTTTTAAGCCAAAAATCAATATAAAAACAAGCGTTTTTCTAAAACTAATTTTTAGTATCTCCATAGCATTGATAATGTTTTTTTCTGGTAAACTAATATCTGAACTACTTAACGGCTTGGTTTGGAATTCGTCTATCTCATTTGGGTTCGAGAACATCCTAAACCTCGACATATACAGTATTCTTGGCTCATCAATAATTGTACTTATAATTGTGAGTTTTTTGCTGATACTTTACAGACTGATGCGAAACTTCAATGAGTTGTTATCTTTCATCACAATCTCAATCACATTAGTAATATTATATCTTTATTCGATTATTACTGCATTAAATGGCAACTATACAATCGACACAGTTATTATCTTCAATCTGCTTTTCCTACTTTTATGGATTTGCTTGGCATATATCTGCACCAAACGAGAGATGAACTATTTTTGGAGTGTAATAATTTTGATACCTGTTTCTCTTATTACTTCGGAGCATTTTTCACGATTAAGCAATAAAAAAGAGATCGATACCTACAAAGTGATTACATATAATCTCGCAGCCGAAAGAGATGTTGGAGCCGAGTTTTTTCTTAAACAAACTTATGATGAGATAAAAACAAACGAAGCTCTCAATAATGCAGTTTTTACCCAAAAATTTCAACAAATACAATCAATTGTAAATAAAATTCTCTTATCAAAAAGATATTTTAACAAATACGAAATACAAACTACAATTTGTCAATGTAGCGACAGTTTGTTTATCGAACCAGAAATGCTATCAGTAGAATGTTTTGATTTTTTTCGCAATCAAATCGATGACTATGGGATAATAATTCCAGGGTCTAATTTTTATTTTCTGGATAATCATAATGGACGCATATCGTACATGGGAGAAATAAGCTCTATGTTATTAGACTCCACATTTATTAATATTTATGTTGAGTTAAATTCAAAAATTTTTAGCGAAGGTCTTGGCTATCCAGAGTTGCTATTAGACAAAAAATTATCAGTTAAAAAAACTTCGCAAAACTATAATTATGCAAAATACAACAAAGGTCATCTTATCAGTAGTAAAGGCGATTACAAATACAGATTTACCCTTAAACCACAAGAAAATGACACTAGTGAATATTCATACAATGTAAAAGATGGATATATTCATTTTAAATATCGTCCTGATGCTGAGAACCTTATTATTTTAAGCAAACCAGATACACAATATTCAAACGAGTTAGTTGCTTTTACCTATATTTCTTCATTTTTATTCTTTATTCTCAACATAATATGGTTAATTATTAATATCTCTAAAGGCTATTTCAGAAAAGGCATTAATCTAAAAACAAAGATACAAGTATCATTTATAACAATTTTAATACTATCGCTTATATTGACAGGTACTATATCCATATTTTTTATTGTGCAAGGATATAAAAACAAGCAAAAAGAAACAGTACAAGACAAAGTACATTCGGTTTTGGTTGAATTAGAACAAAATGTCGGCACACAACACAAACTAGATTACGCAGATGCTGATTTTTTAAATTCTCTTTTGGTAAAATATTCTAATGTATTTTATACTGATATAAACATTTATGATCTTAACGGGATTTTACTTTCCTCATCAAGGATAGAACTTTACGACAAAGGATTAAAAGGTCGCTATTTAGATTACATGGCATACAAAGAGCTTAAAATTAATAATGCCGGAAACGTTGTAATTAACGAAACTGTCGACAACATTTCTTATTTATCGGCTTATGTCCCATTTAGAAATTATGATAACAAAATAATTGCCTATTTGAACTTGCCGTATTTTGCACGACAAAATGAGTTTAAAGAGGAAATATCAAATTTCGTAATTGCAATCTCAAATGTTTTTCTTGCTTTAATATTAATATCTATAATAATAGGAATTTTTATTTCGCGCCAACTAACGCGTCCATTAGTCATAATACAAGACAAAATACGCTCAATGGACATAAAAAAGAAAGCCGAAAAAATTATTTACACAAAAAATGATGAGCTTGGTGCCCTTATTCGAGAGTATAATCGAAAAGTTGATGAATTAAGCGAATCAGCAAATAAATTGGCACAGTCGGAGCGTGAAATGGCTTGGAGAGAAATGGCAAAACAAATTGCTCACGAAATCAAAAATCCACTTACTCCAATGAAATTGAGTGTTCAATATCTTGAAAGAGCTTACGATAAAAAAGACGAAAATTGGGAAAAAACCTACCGAAAAGTATCGAAAAATCTAATTGAACAAATAGACATCTTATCGGGGATAGCCTCCGAATTTAGCAATTTTGCCAAAATGCCAGTCTCACGTAAAGAAATCATTAATTTAAAAGATGTTATTATAGCCACAGCCCAACTCTACGAAACAACCGAAGATGTTGATATTGATACAGAATTTAATGTAAAAACTGAAGGATTGATAAATGCCGATAAAGAACAAATGATACGAGTATTTACAAATCTTGTAAAAAATAGTATTCAGGCAATTCCAGATAATAGATATGGCAAAATAATTATAAGCCTCGAAGAGATCGAAAATGCCTATATTGCCAAAGTTATTGATAACGGTTGCGGAATAAGTGAAAACATGATACCCAAAATTTTCCAACCTAATTTTACAACAAAATCATCAGGTATGGGATTAGGTCTGAGCATGGTAAAAAGCATACTAATTAGCAATAATGCTACAATTCACTTTAATACCACAGAAAATATAGGAACAGAATTCGTAATTGAAATACCTATTTATACAAGCGAATAAAGGTTTATCAAACAACAATTTCTCCATTAATATGTATTTCAGTTTGTATTTCTATTGCTTTTTTTAGCACGTGGCTAACTCCGCAATAAGATTCTTCTGAAAGTTTAACGGCTTTTTTAACATTCTCGGGCTTAATATTTTCTCCTGTCAAAACATATTTGATAATTATTGTGTTATAATGTTTTGGATGCTCATCCGTTAGTTCGCCATCAACAACAACATGAAAACTTTCGGGTTCAATACGCATTTTTCGCAAAATAGAAATCACGTCCATTGCAGTACATCCACCAAGAGCAGATAATAATAGTGGTTTTGGTCGTGGCCCTTCATCTAATCCGCCAACATCTGTTTTTGCATCAATTATACAAGAGTGTCCATCCACATCAACAATGAAAGACATTTGTTCATTCCATTTAATATCAACTGTATCCATAATCTGTTTTTGTTCTTATAACATTTATAATGAGCAAATGTTTAAAACTATAATTGTAAAACTTATTTTTTCTTTTTGCCTGTACCTTGAATAGAATACCCAAATTTACCAATTTTTTTTCCTACATTATAGTATTTACCATGCAAATAGCACATCATTTCTGCATTTGCGAGTTGAAATTGGTCAGTTTCTTTATCAAAGTGAGCTTCGTCTGCATTAACCGCAACAACTTCTGCTATAAACATATCGTGAGAACCTAACTCTATAATTTGTGTTACTTTACACTCAATATTAAGAGGCGACTCCTCAATTATTGGGCACGACACCTCTTGAGCTTTGCCAGGAGTAAGCTTCATTTCTTTAAATTTGTTGTGTTTGTCGCCAGATTTTACTCCACACCAATCGGTAGCATAAGCAAGTTTATTATTAGTTAAATTAATGACAAACTCCATGTTTTTTTTTATTATGTGATGCGAATGTCTGTTTTTTCGTACAGATATATAACACATTGGCGGGTCAGAACAAATTGTTCCTGTCCATGCTATAGTTATAATATTATGCTCTTCGGGTGTTGATCCACAACTTACCATTACTGCAGGTAATGGATAAACCATAGTTCCTTTTTTTAATGCTCTTTTTGACATTATTAGTTGTTTTATTCTGGTTTGATTCTTATAAAAAACATTTGGTTTTGCTCACCTGTTCGCCAATGATATCCTAAAGAAAATGGCAATGTATCAATGTCTTCTCCTTTGTCGTAAATTGCTTTAAGGTCTGATTGCATAAGGTATGGACTTGTAAAATCGGATATTGGTTTCACGTAAACACCAAAAAGCTTTGCAGTCCATATTTCAGGTTGGTAATATTTTAATGGGATACCAGTATCATCTTGCAGAACTGCCTCAGAATTATCCAAAATAATATTTCGAATGATATTAAATGTACCATAATGCAATAAATATGATGCAGATTTGACATAAGTATTTACCGTATCGAGTTTGTCGAGATATGATTTGAACACCGGTGTTGCCGCAAAACCACTATCAGAAATATCGCAACGAAAATATCTTAGTGTTTTAACTTTTTCGCTATTAGCCTCGCTAAATGATATTGTAACACATTCTGTTGCAGAAAATCTACCTGTAATTGATTTGAACTCTTTAAAATCGCCATTAACATCAAGAGTTTCATATTTTATGTCATGTATTTCATGTTCAGTTTGAGACATAAAAAAGATTATCACAGGTAGCACACCCTTGATACTTGCATTATGTAAGTCTGTATTCATGCGTCCTGTAATAAAATAGCTTCTTTTGTAAATATCACGTATTGAGTAATAAAACTTATCTAGGTAATCAGAGAGCTCTCGCTCACTTGCCTTTGAAATATTGGGAATTTCACCAAGTTGTTCTTGAGCGAGAAAAAGATAATTGCTTGCATTTGGAAATAAAACATGAGCATGTAAAAAATCAGGACCAGAAAATGGATAAAATAATGTTAAACTATCATTTATTTGGGGTTTTATTACTTCATTGCTCCAATCACGCATAGGAGTTAAACGTGAGCTATCCATACTTGGCCAGTCTTCATTAATTTTAGATTGATAGTCTATCCAAAAAGCTCGATCAATTGTGGTATCAGTATTGGATACTGGAAACTCCTGCCCAGTAATAAACAGTGCAAACTCTTGATATTTAGAAATTGGAGTAGAATCTTTCTGCGAAAAGCCAATGAAACTGTGCAGAAATAATACTATTGTTAGAATTGTAATTTTATTTTTCATAGTGCTTTTGGTTTTGATAACAATGTAATTATCACAAAGTTCGTATTATTTAGCTAAAATCAAAAAATAATTTTTTTTGCCTTTTTGAATTAATATGTATTTATTACTAATTAAAAACGATGAGTCTATCGTCCCTTCAAGGTCTGCATACTTTTCTTTATTAATGCTCAATCCGTTTCCTTGAATTGTTCTACGAAGTTCCCCTTTTGACGAAAAAATTTCTGTATGATCAGTTAACAAATCAAAAATATTTACTCCAGTTTTAATATTCGATTTTTTCACTACGTACATTGGCACACCTTCAAACACGCTTAAAAATGTCCATTCATCAAGTTTCTTTAAACTATCGCTAGTAGATTTTCCAAATAGGATTTCTGATGCTTCGATTGCCGTTTGGAGATCTTCTTTTGAATGCACCATTGTTGTAATTTCTTCCGCAAGTCGTTTTTGAAGTATTCTTAAATGTGTTGATTCATTATGTTCTTTTACAATATTATCTATTGTAGTTTGGTCTAAAATTGTGAATATTTTGATGTATTTAACTGCATCTTCATCTGATACATTAAGCCAAAATTGATAAAATGAATATGGACTCGTACGATCGGGGTCGAGCCAAATATTCCCTGATTCAGTTTTTCCAAATTTACCGCCGTCAGCTTTTGTAATAAGCGGACAGGTAAGAGCAAAAGCTTCGCCTCCAATTGTGCGACGTATTAATTCTGAACCAGTGGTAATATTTCCCCATTGGTCGCTGCCACCCATTTGTAATTTGCAATCATATTTTGTGTACAAATGAAAAAAATCGTAACCCTGCACCAACTGATATGTAAATTCAGTGAATGACATACCGCTTTTATCATCGCCCGTTATACGTTTTTTTACCGAGTCTTTCGACATCATGTAGTTCACAGTGAGATGCTTACCAATGTCGCGAATAAAGTCAAGGAATGAGAATTTGCTCATCCAATCGTAATTGTTAACCAATTCGGCTTTGTTTTTATTAGGGGTGTCGAAATCAAGAAATTTAGAAATTTGATTATGAATAGCTTTTTGATTATGTCTCAAAGTTTCTTCGTCTAATAAATTACGTTCTTGAGATTTTCCACTTGGATCTCCAATCATTCCAGTTGCTCCACCCAAAAGTACAATAGGTCTATGTCCACTTAATTGTAAATGTTTCAACATCATTATACTCACCAAATGACCAATATGCAAGGAATCGGCTGTTGGATCTATACCTACATAAGCAGTAACAAATTCCTTATTTAATAAATCTTCTGTTCCGGGCATGATATCACGTATCATGCCTCTCCATTCCAACTCTTTAACAAAACTCATAATTAATTCTATTTTTGGACAATAATTTTCTTTACTATTACTCTATTTGTTTTATCATCTATTAGTTTTATAAAATACAATCCATCGGATAAATTACTAAGTTCAAACTTGATATCAGTATTTGTATTTTGGATATTTTTCTGATAGATAATTACTCCTATATTATTTAATATTTGTGCAGTTCCAGAATAATTTTCCTCTGTTTTTAAATAAAACTCACCAGAATTTGGATTTGGATAGATATCTGCAAGATTTGCAATAACTTTATCATTTCTTATATCTAAATATTTATCCCAGTCCCAAATTGCTAGAGAATATTCTCCAGTTTTAACTGAATCGACAGTAAATCTTTTCACTACAGTTGAGTGGTTTGCTGGCTCAATAGTCCAATCAGCAGACTTGTTCGGGCGATATAATAAGACTAAAGAATCGAGACTGTTTGTGATAAAATTATTGTCAACATATCCTGAGCTGTTAGTGTTTTTATTATAAGTAAAACGTGCTTTTGCTTTAAAGTTGCCAGTTTGCAGTGCTTCAATTGTCCAATATCTATGGTCGGCAATGATAAGACCTGGAATTTCAGTTTTAAAACTGTCGGGAGCTGCCCAATTGTGAGTTACACGAAAAAATGTACTGTCATTTTCATTAACAGATTGTACATCGGCAATAAAATAAGTATAATTATAATATGATAAGCCTTTAGATTTTAAAAATTTCACTTCAACAATTGTAGCATCAGCTAAAACTTGGTTATAATCGCATAAAGTTAAAACAGGCTCAAAAGGGATTGTAAATGATTGCACTCCAAACTGTCCGTCAAATTCCATAAGTTTTGTTTGTACGCTATAATCAGGTTTCATAAAACTTACTTCAACTCTGTTTGAGTTAGCATAAGTCTCGCGTCCACGAAGTTTTTGTTGCATATAAACCGTAACATCATATTCTGCTCCATTTTGTTGAACAATAGCCGAATCGATTGAAAAATGAAAAAAACCTGGAGAAAAAACCCAATCATCAAAAAAGTCTGTCATATCTATTCCACCATAATTGGTAAGAAAATCTCTCATGTCGTAAGATGAAACCGAAGTGTAAGCATTTTCTTGAAGGAATTCAGTTATCCCATTAAAAAACATCTCATCGCCAAGATATCCACGTAACGAATGAGCGGTACTTGCTCCTTTTTCATAAACGGTACGCGAATATGTTAGACTTTGATCCATTGGGTAAAGAGCATGAAATCCACCATCTTGAATATGGTAATATCGTAATACAGTTTCGTGAGATTTATTTCGAAAACTTTTCGCAGCATCTAATCCATATAAATATTGTGTAAAAACAGTTGCATTATATGTGGCCCAACCTTCGTTTATCCACATATCCTCTGCCGATGAGCAAGTAATATAATCACCAAACCACGTGTGGGC
>JAQVOR010000095.1 GCA_028702535.1 Bacteroidales bacterium | reverse complement strand
GCTCTTAATAGTGCATTACCTCCGAATGCGACAACTGCTAATTTCTTTATTGACATATTTTCTTTTTTTGTTTGTTGCAAATCTAAATTATTTTTTCATAATTTTTTAAAAATATGTTATTTAGCAGTGTAATTTATTGTTATTGTTTTGTTAATTAATCTTTTTAATGGTTAAAATAGAAATATTTATTTATTTTTGTGGTATGTATATTGTATATAATTTAACTGTATAAACAAAAAAAGATAAAATTATGAAAATTAGTATTAAAGTATTATTCGTTCTGATGGCTGTGGTAATATCTGTTTCAGGCTATTCTCAGAAAAAAGCAAAACCTTTTAAAGGTGTAATTACTTATGATATTACTTATGAAGGTGATGAGATAGATGCTGCAACTCAGGCACAGCTACCTACTGGAATAGTTGTAAGTATTTTAGGTGATAAAGTTCGTAACGAGCAAATCTCGGCATTTTATTCAATGGCTCAAATTTCTGATATGGGCAATGGTTCAGCAATTGTTTTAATTGATGCTATGGGAATGAAAATCGCTGTTAATCAATCTAAAGAAGAAATTGATAAAAATAAAGCTGAAGCCGAAGTTGAAGACCCAGTTATTAAATTTCTTGACGAAACTAAAGAGATTGCCGGTTATACTTGTAAAAAAGCAGAAGTATTATCAGGCGAGAACACCGTTGAAGTTTATTATACAGATGCGATTAGTGTCCCTAAGGGAATGAATGATAATAGTGGTTTTAAAGGTATCGAAGGTGTTTTGATGGAGTACTCGATTGTGCAGGAAGGTATGATAATGATTATGACTGTTAGAGAAGTCAAAAAAGGCAAAGTGAATAATGGAATGTTTCTGATACCTGATGATTATGAAATTAAAACTGCCGATGAATTGGGTGGAATGTTAGGTGGATAAATACTGTATAAAATATAATATTGAAAATCCTCAAAATTTGAGGATTTTTTCTATTTTTACACTTTAGTATGAAAAAACGAAGTAAGAAGTCTAGTACAATTAAAAAAACCAGAAGTTTCTCATTAAAAGCAATCATTGCCTTTTTTCGCGATGAGCGTTTTAAGGTAAGTTTAGGAGTGTTTTTATTGGCATTCGCAATTATTTTGTGCTTGTCGTTTACTTCATATTTTTTTACTTGGAAATCTGATCAAAGTATCCTTGATGTCGAATTCGGAAAATTATTAGGTAAAAATTCATACCAAATTGAAAACTGGATAGGTAAAGTTGGTGCTATATTGTCGAATAAATTTATTCACGATTGGTTTGGAGTTGCTTCGTTCTCTTTTGTTGCGATATTTGCTGTGTTTGGATTTAATTTGCTTAATGTTAAGCTAACTAAAACATGGAGATTCTTGTTTATTAGTATTATATTAACTATTTGGAGCAGTATCGCTTTTGCCTCGGTGTTTTCAGATCAGTTTTTTATGGTTGGGGGAGCACATGGATATTTTATTTTTAATTGGCTGTCTGGACTTCTTGGGACACCAGGCTCTTATGCAGTTATTCTACTAAGTTTTTTTGTGATTATATTGTACAGTTTTAAAAATTCTTTGTTTTGGATAAAATCAAAATTGCATAATTTGCGAAATGTAAAAAAGGACAGTTTGGAAGAGATTTCTGATGATGGTTTTGATAAGTCAATTTTATCTGAAACAAGCGATGAAGCACAAGCAATAGGAGATGAAAATCTTGAAGAAAAAACGCCACTAGTTGTTTTTGATGAGATAGAAGGAGCAGAGCAAAGTAGTTATGAGGAAGATCAAATTTTAAAACTTGATGCTGGAAATAATATTGTAAGCGATAAAATTGAAGATGAAGATGGTTTGGATCTCGATGTAAATGATACGCCCGATGAGGAAGAATTAACAGAGGAAGAAATAGATTCAGATATGATGCAGGAATTTGATCCAACAAAAGATCTTGAGTTTTACAAATTTCCTAGTATAGAAATATTGCAAGATTACCCAAGTAGAAGGGCTGATGTTACTCGCGATGAACTTAATGCTAATAAAGATAGGATAGTTAGGACTTTGCGAGATTACAAAATAGAGATAGCCAGAATTACTGCTACAATAGGACCTACTGTAACTTTATATGAAATTGTACCAGCACCTGGAGTGAGGATTTCAAAAATTAAAAACCTCGAAGATGATATTGCACTTAGCCTTGCAGCTCTTGGGATACGTATTATTGCTCCAATTCCTGGAAAAGGAACTATTGGCATCGAAGTTCCTAACTCAAAACCCGAAACTGTATCGATGCGCTCTGTCTTAAAATCTGCCAAATTTCAAGAGTCGTTGTATGAGTTGCCAGTAGCATTGGGAAAAACAATATCTAACGAAACCTATGTTTTTAATTTGGCAAAAACTCCACATTTATTAGTTGCAGGAGCAACAGGACAAGGAAAGTCAGTAGGGATAAACGCAATTATTACATCTTTGCTTTATAAAAAACACCCAGCTCATCTAAAGTTTGTGTTAGTGGATCCCAAAATGGTTGAATTATCAATATACAATCAAATAGAAAAACATTATCTCGCAAAACTCCCTAATGAGGATTCGTGTATTGTTACTGATGTCTCAAAAGTGGTTCCGATTATGAATTCGCTGTGCATCGAAATGGATGATCGTTATGCACTCTTGACAAAAGCTCGAGTTCGGAATATTGTCGAGTATAACAAAAAGTTTGTTTCACGCAGATTAAATCCAAATAATGGACATAAATATATGCCTTATATAGTTGTTGTTATTGATGAGTTTGCAGATATTATTGTTCAGGAGGGTAAACAGGTAGAAGTCCCTATAAGTCGCCTTGCAGCAAAGGCACGTGCTATTGGAATTCATTTAATTGTTGCTACGCAGCGTCCTTCAACTGATGTGATTACTGGAGTAATTAAGGCTAACTTTCCTACTCGTATTGCCTTTAAAGTTACAAACGGACACGATTCAAAAACAATTCTTGATACTGGTGGTGCAAATCAGTTAATTGGTCGGGGAGATATGCTAATATCTGAAACAGGTAAGATTAGTCGGGTACAATGTGCATTTATTGATACGCCAGAGATAGAATTATTAGTTGAGCATATTGGAGCTCAACAAGGATATGCAGAACCTTATATCTTGCCAGAACCCGACATCGCAGAAACTGGTGGCGGTGGCGGTAGTTTAAATGCTAACGAAAAAGATGAATTGTTCGAAGAAGCAGCTCGTCTTATTGTTAGACATCAGCAAGGCTCAACATCTTTAGTTCAACGAAAAATGAGTATCGGATATAATCGAGCTGGTAGAATTATAGACCAACTTGAGGCTGCTGGAATCGTTGGACAATATGAGGGAAGTAAAGCCAGACAAGTATTATTCCCAGACGAATATTCTTTGGAACAATATTTGAATAGCTTAAATGAAAACAAATAAAATAGAAAATAAAATGAAAAAATTTATTGCATTATTTAGCCTAATATTTTTAGCACTTGTTGGTTTTTCGCAGAATGACCTTGCCGCAACGGCTTTGCTAGATGAGGTGTCAGCAAAAACTGAAAGATATGTTAGTCTGAAAATTGAATTTAATATGTATATTGAAAATCTACAGCATCCCAAAAGAGATGAACATAAAGGCAGTGCCGTATATAAATCAGGTCTGTATAAGCTTGATATTATGGGACAAATAGTTTTCTCTAATGGCACTACAAATTGGACTTATTTAAAAGATGCCGAAGAAGTGAATATTACAGATAACGCAGATAATAAGGATGCAATGATGAATCCTCAGAGCTTACTTAAAGATTATAAATCAAATTTTAAAGTTCGATATATTGCAGATAAATTTGAACAAAACCGCCCTTTAGTTGAGATAGATTTGATACCAAAAACTATTGAAGATAAGAAATATTCGAAAATTACGGTTAAAATTGATAAAACTAAAAAACAAATATACTCAGTTAGATATATTGGAAAAGACGGAGTTAGTTATTTGATAGAGATATATAAGTTTGTAGAAAACCCTGCTGTTTCTGATGCGGAGATAAAATTTAGTAATGCTCTTTTTCCCCATGCAGAGGTTATAGATATGAGATAATGAATGAAGCGCAAGCCTCTTTTTTGTTTTGTTGTGAGCTATATAAGGCTTTATTATATTTAAAAAAAGAGACTGTCTAATTGACAGCCTCCGTTTTCTGACACAATTCTAAGCAAATTAATTCCTTGCCAATTGTAGTGAACCTTTTTGCTCAATTCTTTTACCGAACATGTCCTCTCCCTTTATAATATAGTAGTATAAGCCTTCGCTGGCATCATCATTTCCATTAATTTTACCATCCCAGCAACTATTAATGTTTGCACTTTCAAAAACAAGTTCTCCAAGTTTATTAATAATCTGGATGTGGAAATTTCTTAATTCATTTTCTGAGATAATTTTAAAATAGTCGCCAATACCATCACCATTGGGTGTAAAAATATTTGGAATTCGGAAATTCGTTCCTGATACATGAATAGTTTCTGAATATTGAGCTATACAATTATTATCAATGCTGGCAATTAGTTCAATCACATATTCTCCTTGTTGGTTAAATGTAAATTCAGGATTATCTTTGCTGACAATGTTTTCGCCATTTATTTTCCAAATAAATTCAATATCAGGGTTTTGCTCATAGCCGTAATTATCTATTTTGGTGTAGTTTCGTACTGAGTATTTATTTTTGTCAATCAAATCTTTGTCAATTCTGAAATATGGACTTATATTTAAACTGTCTTTAACAAGCAGAGTGTCGTAAACATAGCAAGACTGCGAGTATTCGGTTTTTATAAAGTATATTCCGGCTGGAAGATTATTGAAAAAGCCTGGAGTAGAACTGAATGTGTTGTTTAATTCAGTTGAATATATATCAAAATTATTTGGAATAATGGTGATACTTCCATTTTTATGTGAACAAAACGTTGGTGTAATGTCAATGCTATATTCTGGTTTGCTGCTTATGTAAACTTCGTCTGTGTAGGTGTATGTGCAGTTATTTGCGTCAGTAAACAAAATTTGTATTTTGTTATTACCACTTTGCAACTCATTTATTTTATATAGATTTTCGTCTAATTTTACAGTTTTATTGTTAATAAATGATGTTGTATTGTTGTTTTGGTAAATATTAATTAAAAGCTCTTGACCATAGCATAATTTATGGTCTTGTATTTTGATTGTTGGTGTTTTAATTACATTAAATTTGATAATCAAGCTGTCCTTTATTAGTTTATTGTTGTCCTCTTTGCAATAATAGATGGTGTGTTTTCCTGTTTCATTAGAACTGATTATGATTTTTGCATCTTTTGTCGATGTTTTTAATTCTTGGGGGATGATTAAATTTTTAAACTCCGAAATATTAGTAAGTTCAAGTGATGTTCCACAAATTACGGTGTCCTTACAAGTAAAATAATCGATATATTCAATTTGTAAAGTTTTGTTTACAGGTTCGGATTCAGAATAATTATTGATAATATTGGTTTTAGAAATGTTGTTATTGGGTTTTTTGTTATCAATTTCAGGATTTGATATTTTATTAGTTGTGTTGTTATTGTTTTGTACTATTATATTTTCTTCATTAGATATTTTAGTGTTATTTTTTGAGTTTGAAATGTTGTTAAAAATGAGGAATCCAGCAATAATAATTGTTGTAAATCCTGCAATAATATAATATTTATTGTAATTGATGTTCTCGACAAAAGATCTTTTAGGATATTTGTTTCTTATATTATCGAGTACACCTTGAGGCGGTGTTTCTTGATAATTTGTGAGTTTATCTTTTATTATTTTATTAAAATCTTTCATTTATTACTATTTATAATCATTTCTATTAAAGCTTCTCTTGCTTTTTTAAATTGTGTTCTTGAGGTTATATCGCTTATTTCGAGCATTTCTGCAATTTCTGTGTGTTTATATCCTTCAACAACATGCAGATTAAAAATTGTTTTATAACCTAAGGGTAATTTGTTAATCATTTTCACAATATCTTGTGCATTCATATCTGAAATCACATCAGTATTCATTTGTTGGTTTTCTATTTCATAACTCGATATGTCTTCGGACATAAAGTGTCGTTTTGTTTTTAGGTAGTTTATCGCATGATTAACAGTTAACCTTTTTATCCAGCCTTCAAAAGAACCTTTAAAATTATAAGTATCAATTTTGTTTAAGATTCTGATAAAGCACTCTTGTAATAAGTCTTGTGCCTCATGTTGGTCTTTTGTATATCTTAAACAAATTCCATACATTAGTGATGAGTATGTTCTAAACAGTTCATCAAAAGCTTTTTTTGATTTCTTTTGACATCGTTTTATTAAGTGAACATTATCAGTCATTAACGTTTGATTTTAAGACAATTTTTTAGTTTATATCGTTGTCTAAACATACAAAAAAAAATGACTATTTTTTAATAATAGTCATTTTTTTAATAAAATAAGTATTTTAATCTCTCATTAAATGTAATGGCCCTTGCGTATCGTGGGTTTGGTCATCCATACCTACAGCTTTTATAATAAAGTAATATACACCAGGACTGGCTTTTGTTCCACCACTAAGTGTCCCATCCCAGCCGGCTTCGTAATCTTGCCAATTGTCCCATTCATAAATGGTGCGCCCATAACGGTTGACAATAATTCCGTTAAATGTACGTAGTGTTTGAGCTTTAACTTGAAAAAAGTCGTTATATCCGTCTGCGTTTGGTGAGAAAATATTTGGAACTTCAAGTTTACTGGCATTATCAATTGGGATACACGCCTCAAGATAAGCCGTGTCTCTACACTCAGGGAGGTCTCTGTTCATTACAATTAGGAATGGATTAAAGCAACCAGCTTCGGTATAGTAATGCTCAACTTGTTGGTCACAGTTTTTGAGTGTTTTGCCATCTCCAAAATGCCATTCGCAACGCTTACCAACATTGTCGTAAATTGAGTTGTTAAGGAAAATTACCTGAGCCTCAGGAGCAATTAATTCAGTCATGTCGGTAGCGGTTGAGATTTCAATCATTGCTTCTATCATTCCAATTGGTTCTATTGTGTATGTTATTGTATCAATACAATTTGTACTATTAAAAGTATTTAAGTAGTAGGCATAGTAAGTCATATTAGGAGTTTGATAAGACGTTCTGATATCGTATTCTCCTGTTGGAAGATTGTAAACTGTTGTAACAGGACTTTCCACAGGTGGTCCGTAAACTGTATCTAACCAGAAAAAAGAGTTGTTATTTAGTGTGTCTCCAAATATAATACCTCCCTTACCCAGCATACAAGTGTCAGAGATGATAGTTACATCAAATTTTGGTATTTTTGGTTCATAAATCGTATCAATATTAATTGGACTTTGACAATCCCAGATGTTTGTAGTAATTAAACTTATGCGATGTAAAGTGTCTGAGTTGTTCCAATGAACGAAGTTTTCCCATTGACCACCCGAAAGATTAATTGATGTACTGTCAATGATACCACTGTAGAAGTTCCAAGTGTATTGTTGTAGATTGTTCTCATCAGCAGCAATACTAGCTGGTTCGCCAAAACATTTTGGGGGGATAATATTGATGTCTGATTTTGGAATACGGGCAAAAACCACATTAACAGTATCTATATCAGAACATCGCTCGAAATTGGTTTCAATCCACGAAAATTCATAAAAATCTATAGTTGTGTTATCGGTATTGTATATTTCTGAAGAGACTAATGTGTTTGGGTCGTTATTCGCATCAATGATTATGTTTCCTGCTGAGGGGGTTGACCAAACGCCAGTTCCAACACTTGGGATAGCATTTAATCGTCCAGTTTTGCCACAGAATAGTGTGTCAACTCCTGCATTAGCTACAGGTATTTCGATAAAGTGAATTGTGAGCGGTCCTGCGGTATCGGTACAAAACCCTGGTTGATAAGATGGTCCAGTTTGTTCTATCCAATAAAAGTTGTGATAGCCGTAGGATGAAACTCTTGCCCAAGTGGAGAAGTTAAATTCATTACCAAATACAGTTTCAGGACTAACTGTGTACCAATACCCTGTGATATCCGAGCCAGGATTTTCGGCTCTGAGGTTTGAAAAAGTATAGCCACAGGCATAATTGTCTTCTTCGTCTGTTAAGATATCTGCCTGGGGTACTTTCCAAAATGTTATCTCAACTTCGTCTTGCGAAGTGCAAGTGTGATTTTGAGTTATTGCAGTATTTGATTCCATCCATGCAAAAATAATAGCCCCGTAATCGTTGCGGCAAGCATTTGTATGAGGGTTTGTGTAGTCATCAAAGAACGATCCATTGTCAATCCAAGTTCCTTGAAATCCTCCTGAGGAAGCTTCGAGATTTGTACAGTTTCCACAAATATCTTTGTCCTCGCCAGCCGAAATTATTGGTATTTCGACAAATTCTATTTGTACGGTGTCTGTATCATAACACATTGCAAGATTTGAGTTGTTTTCGCGGAAAACAAATTGATAAATTCCATTGTGAGAGACAGAACAGGTTGCTGTGTCATTACCTTGGGGTTGAATATTTGTTTGAGCTGCTTGTATTGGTTTTTCATAAACTGACCACCAACCTGATGGACTGTAACTGGAGGTTTCTGTTATGTCATATACTGCACCAAGCATATACTCTTTACCGCAGACTGCATTATCTATACCTGCATTTGCAGACGGTTTGTCATAGAATGTTACCCACATTGTGTCTATTGACGAGCATCCGTAATTTTGAATAGCCCAAACAATAGGAACTCTAACGTATGCACTATCTCCGAAACTACCTTGCGAGATTAGGCTGATAGTTGCATTTGGTAAATGCGGATTGTCAAACTCTGCAAGTATCTGATTTGAAATCCAAGAGTGAGTAGCAAACTCTGATCCTGTAATATCTGCATTTAATTGAGTAGAAGTACCACAAACTTCGATTTCATCGATTGCTCCAACACTTGCGATTGGTATGCGAGCAAATGTTATGTGTGCTGTTGCTGTTGCTGGACATTGTATGCCCGCATGCATTGAGGTTTCTGTCCAAACAAATTCTACGACTAGGTGGTCGTTGGCGTAATTTGGGATAATTACCTGAGTATTATGATTGGTGGAGCCCTGTAAATAGAGTGGGGCAGGTTGTAAGGGAGTTCCATTTGAATAGGCTGACCAAATTCCAGCATTATGGACATTGCTTACCGAAAGGTTATATGTGTTTCCGCATACTGTGTCTAAGGCTGGATAAATTATTGGATTAGGGGTGGGAATAAAATGTATTGTTATCTGATCTTCGTCCCAGCACCCACCAATTGTTTCACGCCATGTAAAGGTGTATGAACCATAACCAGAATTTGAAGTAACATTTGATTCTGGCGAGCTTGAGCTTGAGAATGTTCCTGGCCCCGTCCATGAACCTATTGATGAGGGATGCGACATAACAGCTGACAAATCAGCACTTAATCCACAAATAGAGAAGTTGTTGCCAGCAAAGGCATTTGGTTCTTCAACGAACTCAATTATTATTTCATCAGTGCCTGTACATCCAGCATTATTAATGTTCCAATAAAAAGTATGAGTTCCATAATTGTTAACTAAAACGCTAATTTCGGGAGAGTTGTGAGTTGTTGTGTTTGTTGTCCAAAATGTTGTGCTTGAATTCCAATATCCTGTCATTCCAGCAGTTGGTGGAGTTGCTGCAAACGTTGCTTCAAGACCACAAATAGCAAAATTATCAGTAATTACGTGTGCAATAGGATTTTCGTACCAAATTACTGGTGTGCCTTGTGATATTGAAAAACAATGTTCGGTATAATCGGGTATGCCTGGAGATACTTCATTTCCTGCAACGGCTGAAATAAAGTAAGTAGTGCCAAAAGAAAGAGAGGGTATTAAGTGAAAGCAAAAGTTTGGAGTTAAGGATGTTGCTAAGACATTAATTGGTAAAGTTCCATCGTGAAGAATAAATCCAAATGTGTCGTTAGCGTCTAAAGCCTCATTGCCACTATGGGTAACCATATCTGAACACTCTCCGTAACACAGTGATATTGGTTGCAAACTGCTCATGTTTCCTGCCGATGTATAGCAACCACAATTTCTTATTCCCTCAAGTATGTATTGGTCGCAATTGTTTGCAGCATCGGTAATGGTAATATTATAGGGTGTTTGGCTAGGATATGTTAAGGAAATTGAGCCTGTGTGTTGTTCATAACCTGTTCCAGTATTCATTAAGAATATTGTAGGATTACCAAGATGATTAACAACATCAAAACTAACATAATATTCTGAGTATGTGTCGTCACAGACGTTGTCGGTAAAGTTTATTATTGAGATGTTTTCAAATACTTCTATCGTAATTTGGTCATTATCATTACAAGCCTCATTAGAAACTGAGTATGAGATTTCGTGCTCACCTACGCCTGCACTGGTTGGATTAAATGAGTTTCCAGTAACCCCAGTTCCCGACCAAATACCGCCATTTGTAATAGTTGTTAGAGTATGACTTGGATCATTGTAGCAAAGTGGAGGCACTGGAGTAATTGTTGCATTAACTTGTGGTAATATATTAATATTAATATTTGTTGTTCCCGTACAACCATTGGTGCTAACTGCATTCACAGTATATGTACCTGTTTGGTTAGGGTTTGAGTTGTTGAGTGTAACGTTCTGATTATTAGAGGAGTAGGATAGTGGTCCGCTCCAATGGTATGACTGTAAGCCTCCTGGCGAACAGTTAAGGACTATGTTTTCGCCTTGACAATATGTTGATTCTGCCGATATGCTTAAATATGGAGATGGTAAAATTTCAATTATAGTTTCTGCATTTGCAGTACATCCATGTTCATTTGTTACAGTTACATGATATACTCCTGCTGTGTTTTCTGTAACCGTAGTTATTTGAGGGTTTTGATTTGTACTAGCAAAACTTGCTGGTCCTTGCCATTGATAATTAGAAAAAGATTGTACTGATAGTCCTACGGTTTCGCCTGCACAGGCAGGACTCGTGTTTTGGGCAATGGGTAAAGGATTTGGGTGTATGGTAACATTAGTAGCAGCTGTTCCTGTACAACCATTTGCGTCTGTTACGGTAATTGAATAATTGCCACTGTTTTGGATATTGCTATTGCTTACAGTAGGATTTGCAACAGAACTTAAAAAACTAGAGGGGCCTGTCCATGAGAAAGTATAAGGCGATTGACCTTGACTGCTATTTGAAGTAAGGTTTAGATTATTCCCAGCACAAATGTTTGCAGGAGAAGATGATGCACTAATTGTTAAAGTTCGATTGATAATTTCTACGCATGTTGTTGAAGTATTGCTTGCGTTGTCGGTTACGGTTACACAATACAATCCTTCGCATAGGCCTATTGCTGTTTGGCTTGTTTGTACTTGAGCATCATTCCATAAAAAAGAGTATGGTGGAGAGCCTCCCGAAACGTTGGCTGTTGCAGTACCGTTGCAAGTAATTATTGGTTCTTCTGTACAAGTGGTATTGCAGGTTCCATAAGTGCCAGTTGTGGGGCTGTTTATTTGCCAAGCTCCTCCATCTGGGATTCGTCTATATGTTTGATTTGATGCAGGAGCTGATGAGTTTATATAGGTTTTTCGATTAGTAGGAATAGAATTATAGCCAACAAGAGTGCCATTAAAATTACATGGTCCTCCAGGATGGGGAACGCATGCCGCAGTTCCGCCTGTTGTGTTGTTTCCCCACGAAATAGCATCTTGTGCAACTCCGTTGTTGTCGTAAAAAGCAAACCACCCACCTGCATTTGGAAACCAAAGACGGTAACCGTTGCCAAAACATATTCTACTAACATCTTGTACAATTATTTCGATAGTATTCCCACCATTTGCGATTAAGAGATTTGTGGGTACCGCTGGGGCTTTCATGCCTCTCACTATTACAAATCCTCTAGGAGGAACAATTGTGCCTTCGGGCAGTACAAATCCTCCTGGATATAATGAGCCGACATCGTTTGCGGAATTTCCTAAGTAATAGCACGAAATATCTATCGACTCACATAAATTTGGATTGTATAACTCTATCCATTCGCCTTGGCAATCTGTATTGGGATTGTGACTTGATGTGTAACCGTAAAGAGAACCATCAAATTGTGCTGGCGACATCATTACTTCATTTATTAAAATGGACGGTCCGTTATATTCGCAGCCTATACCTTCGCAAATGGTGTTCTCTGTTGAGATTGCAGAAACATTTAGACTTTGTCCAATACTAATATTCATCATTAAAATGAATAGAAGTAAACTTAATGTTGTTTTTCTCATCTTTTATGGTTTTTTTAGTGATGTAAATATAATAATAATATTTCTTATTACCAAGACATTTTATAACTACAAAACATTGCCTGAGATAGGAAATATTTTAATAAATAAAAGTGTGTTTGTGCAGAAGGTTCGATAACTGTATTGATTTTGGATTGAAAACACTTGTTTATGAAAGGCAAAAAATATTGACATAGCCATAGTTTTGTCAAAATTTTTTAACAAAGCAGATACACAAAACAACCAAGCTTGTGATAAATAGAAGCCTGTCGAACTGACCTGTCTAAGGGATTGTCAAACAACAAACTAGTAATTTTGACTTGTTCTTTTGCCGTTTTTCCTTGTTGCAAAATTAGCAAAGCGCTGCACTGCGATGTGCTGCGATGCACTGAGCCTGCCGAAGTGAGCCTGCCTGCACTGCGATGCACTGAGCCTGCCGAAGTGAGCAACGCCGAAGTGTCGAAGTGAGTTTTTATCGAAGTGAGCAAGCTATTAGCTGATTTTTGCGTCTCGAAAAACAACAAAAGATCTTCGTCAATTCTGCATACTTTATTATTTAACAAACCCTAATTATCAAAGATTAGAATTTTTCTGGTTCTCGTGCAGATACTATATTAAATGTTATGGTTTTTACAGATGAAAAAATCTCGTTTTTACAGGATTTTTTATGATAAGATATTTAATCTCTCATTAAATGTAATGGCCCTTGTATATCGTGTTCTTGGTCGTCCATACCCACTGCTTTTATGATAAAATAATATACACCAGGACTGGCTTTTGTTCCACCACTAAGATTTCCATCCCAGCCGGCTTCGTAATCTTGCCAGTTTTCCCATTCATAAACAGTGCGTCCATAACGGTTAACAATAATTCCGTTAAATG
>JAQVOR010000006.1 GCA_028702535.1 Bacteroidales bacterium | reverse complement strand
TATTCAGTATAGCAATTACTATAAGCAGCATTGTTATCTAATGCTAATTTTATTATTACTAATTGTTGTCTTAAATGTTTTATTATTACCCTCTTATGGCATTATTGGAGCGGCGATGGCTTCATTTATTGCTTTTATTGCTTTGGGAATAATACAGATTATTTTTGTTAACATAAAATTTAACGCTCAGCCATACAATTATAGACATCTTGTTATGATTCTTACTGGTGGCTTTGCCTATTTTATATCAACATTAATACCTCAGCTAAATTTCTTGATTTTTGATCTTATCCTAAGGAGCAGTGTTTTGTCTGTATTATATATTGTTCCATTATTGTTGGCAGGCTACTCTCCCGAAAGTATGGACATATTAAAAAAGCTCCTATTGTTAATCAATAAAGACAAAAAAAATGACAATAGAAAATAATCCTGTCAAAATTCAGTTAGTAAGACTAAGAAGAGTTCTAAAAAATTGATACTTTTGTAAAAAATTATAATTATGGGTGTAGGAGGTTTTTTTAAATTACCAGAATATAATGTTTATGACTATAAACCACGCTTTTATGATCCCGATAAAGAAGAAAGAAAAGAAAGGCGTAGAGAACTTCGTGATATGCGAGGTAAAACACAATCCGAGATAGAAGACGACACTTACAAACCAGGCAGTACAATAAAAGGCAGCTTTAGACCAAAAATGCCAAGAAGAGCATATCGGAGCCGCAGCTCAACAATAAGGCTTTTTGTCATAATGGCAGTATTATTCTTTTTGGCATACATTTTAATAGTAGTTGATTTAACACCGTTAATTAAATTTTTCAGCCGCTAATGTCAGACCTAATAAAATTATTATCCGATGCCGTAGCAAATCAAATTGCTGCGGGTGAAGTAATTCAGCGTCCAGCCTCGGTTATTAAAGAGTTAGTTGAAAATGCCATTGATTCGGGTGCAACTGAAGTTCAGATTTCAATTAAAGATGCTGGTAAAACATCTATACAAATAATTGATAATGGTTGCGGTATGTCGCCAACAGATGCAAGAATGAGTTTTGAGCGGCACGCTACATCAAAAATATCGAAAGCCGAAGACCTTTTTGCAATTAAAACAATGGGGTTTCGTGGTGAGGCTTTAGCATCAATTGCTGCGGTGGCAGCGGTTGAGCTAAAAACAAAAGTCGTAGATGAGGAGTTAGGTACACATATTTGTATTTCTGGCTCCGAAATATCATCGCAAGAACCTGCTGCTTGTAGCAAAGGGAGCAATTTTGTCATAAAAAATTTATTCTATAATATACCCGCACGTCGAAAATTTCTTAAATCCGACAGAGCAGAATACCGACATATTTTAACCGAATTACATCGAATTGTACTTACAAATCCTAATATTGCATTCACTTTTGTATCAGATAACAACCCTGTTTTTCAATTGCAATCTGAAAATCTACGACAACGAATTATTAGCGTTTTTGGGAAAAATATTAATCGCAATCTGATAAATGTAAATACACAAACTTCTATAGTCGAAATATCTGGCTTTATTGCTAAACCTGAAAGAACTAAAAAATCTACTGGCGAACAATTCTTTTTTGTCAATAATCGATACATGTATCACCCATATTTTAGAAAAGCGGTATCAATGGCCTTTGATAAATTAATACCCGAAGGTGAACATCCCGCATTTTTTATTTACTTTAACATAAATCCTGCAAATATTGATATAAATATACACCCTACAAAAACCGAAATTAAATTTGAAGACGAGCAAGCAATTTTTCAAATTTTAAATGCCGCCGTAAAAGAATCTCTAGGTAAGTTTAATATAGTGCCTGGTCTTGAGTTTGAGGAAAACGTCACAAGAGATGCTCACTTAACATCAAAAACAAGTTTTAGAGCTCCTAATATCCCGATAAACCCTGATTATAACCCGTTTGAAAAACCAAATGAAAATAAATATCAGCGAGAAAATATACCAAATAATTGGGAAAGTCTTTATGATTCGGGAAAAGAAAAAACACCTGACGATTTTTTTCTCCCTGAGGATAACACCCCTCAACAAAGCAGTTTTTTGAATAATATAAATGCTGAAAAAAATATTTTCTTTCAGCTTAAAAACAAATATATTTTAACCTCAGGCAAATCAGGTCTTATTTTAATAAATCAAAAGAGAGCACACGAGAGAATTTTGTTTGAAAGGTTTTTAAAGCTGCTTGAGACACGCAGAGGCGTTGTACAAAAGACACTATTTCCGGTAATATATCACCCCTCACCAAACGACCGTGCAGTTTTGCTTGAGCTTATGGGTGAATTAAACAATATTGGCTTTGAAATTGTTCTGTTAGGTAGTGATAAGTTTGAAATACGTGGTGTGCCTGGAGACCTTACCGACATTGATCCGCAAAAAACCCTTGAGCAAATGATTTACGTGCTTGGCGAAATAGCAGGGAGTGCCGAATTGGTTTTACATCAAAAAATTGCATTGTCGCTCGCTAAAACAGCAGCTTTTAAAATTGGTAAACAATTGCATGAACAAGAAATGCAAGATTTGTTTTACCGACTAATGTCATGTGCAAATCATAATCATACTGTGGAAGGGAAAAAAATACTTGAAATTATTAGTATTGACGAAATTGAAAGGAAACTAAATTAATGATGTACCAAAGAAAAGGATTTTTTGATTTGCCACCAGTTGTTAAAACCTTGCTGATAATAAACCTCGCTATGTTTGTATTAAGCATGGTTTTTCCAAACTTACAATTGTATCTTGCTGCATATAGCTTTAAATCTGAGTTTTTTAAACCTATACAGTTAATAACACACATGTTTATGCACGGCGACTTTTGGCACTTGTTTTTTAATATGTTCGCCTTGTATATGTTTGGTAAAATTCTCGAAGACGTATGGGGACAAAAACGTTTTTTTATTTATTATTTTGTTACAGGACTTGGAGCTGCAGCTCTCCACCTAGGTGTTATGCACTTAGAAATAAATTCACTAATGAGTCAAATGCCAGTTGATCAAGTTCAACTTGTTCTTAATGAAGGCGGTGAGATTCTTATGAGTGGCAGAAATTATATCGATCCGCAATTAAGAGACCTCAACCTTATGATAAACACTCCTACTGTTGGAGCATCGGGAGCAATTTATGGCTTACTTTTAGCTTTTGGGATGTTATTTCCAAACGTATTACTGTATGTTTATTTTGCTATCCCAATAAAAGCGAAATACCTTGTAATGATATTTACTGCAATTGAGCTATATCTCGGATTTATTAACAGAGCTGGCGATAATATTGCACATTTTGCTCATCTTGGCGGAATGCTGTTTGGTTTAATTCTAATTCTCTTCTGGAAGAAAAAACAGTTTAATCGTTTGAATTAATATGAGTTTTATTGATGAATTAAAATATAGCCTTAAAGGAAGGAACAACTTCAACATCTTGATATACATTAACTTAATTGTTTTTGGTCTTATCATTACAACTAAAATAATTTGCTTTTTATTTGGGATAACTAATTTCGATTTAGTCCTTTTTCTTGCTGTCCCTGCCGACATTGACACGTTAATCAGAAAGCCGTGGACTATCATAACATACATGTTCACTCATGCAGGCTTTTTGCATATACTTTTTAATTTATTGATATTTTTCTGGTTTGGCAGACTTTTTTTGCAATTCCTCTCTCAAAGACAATTATTAGGGGTTTATATCCTAGGAGGATTAGCAGGAGCAATCTTTTATATCGCCGCATATAACTTGATACCGGCATTTTCGTTTGCAGCTTTGTTTTCAATAGCTCTTGGGGCATCTGCATCGGTAATGGCAATTGTTATTGCGGTTGCAACGCTTGTGCCAAATCAAGAGGTTTATATGCTGTTTTTTGGACGTGTAAAACTTAAATATCTTGCAATTGCGATTGTAGTTCTTGACCTTATTAGTATTCCAATCGACAATGCAGGCGGACATATTGCTCATTTGGGTGGGGCATTTATTGGATTTCTTTTTATTAGATATTATCGAAAAGGAACCGATATTACAGTTTGGATATCAAGATTTTTAAACGGAATTAAAGAATTTTTTAAACCCTCAAAAGATATTAAAATCACATATAAAAACAAGAATAATAAACAACAAACCCGTCCCGAAAACGACATGGAGTATAATGCTAGAAAAAAAACGGAGCAGGATGAAATAGATAAAATATTAGAAAAAATCGCTCAATCTGGTTATTCCAGTTTATCAAAAAGTGAGAAAGAAAAGCTGTTTAACCAAAGTAAAAACAACTAACTTGAAAACAATAAAGCGAACAGCTCTGTTTATAAATATTATTGTTGCTGCAATATTAATTATAGTGTATGTTTCGGTACGGATTTCGCCCGAAAAAACTCTTGCAGTAGCTTTGTTGCCCTTTGTTTATGTTGGATTAGTTGCTATAAATCTGTGTTTTGTAATTGGGTGGTTGTTTGTAAAATGGAAATACTCTCTAATTTCTATAACTGCAATTTTAATCGGCATAAAATTTATAAATCTAATTTTTCCTGTAACATCGCTAATATCAGCTGGTGGAAAAACACCTGACTTTAAAATAATGTCCTATAATGTTATGGTATTTGGACTTTATAGTTGGCAGGATAATCCGCAAATTAAAGCAAATATTTTAAAAACAATACATAGCGCAAATCCTGATATTCTATGTTTACAAGAGGCTTATTGGAACAACAAATCAAAAAGTTTTATCACATTAGATTCAATCGCTATTTTATTAGAAACAGATAATATATATCGCTCATCAATTGCAACCGCTGTTGGAGGACAAAATTTTGGATTGGCAACTATATCTAAATATCCAATAGTTAATACTTTTGCACATAAATTCAACAATAGTTTTAATGGATTTATTTATACTGATATTTTGCTTAACAAAGACACTGTGAGAGTTTATAATTTGCATTTACAATCAATTCAATTGAATCAAAATGATTATACCGTTATTGAAGAGTTTGCAGAGTTTGACGACAAAACAAAAATTAAAACAGTTTTAAAAAAATACTTGTCCTCTTTAAAATCACGAGCACGTCAAGCAGAAATGGTAAGTGCTTCGATAGACTCTTGCTCATATCCTGTCTTTGTTTGTGGCGACTTTAATGATGGTCCTTTAACTTATACTTATTTTAGAATTTCAAAAGGTTTAAAAGATAGCTTTGCAAGCAAAGGAAAGTATCCAGGACACACTTGGGATAATTTTAACATAAAACAAAGAATCGATTATATCTTGTTTGATAAAAGGTATAAATGTGTTTCGCACGTGATAATTAAAACCGAAGATTCTGATCACTTTGCAATTGTTGCTGGTTTTTTGGAGAAGTAATTTTCAAAATAGCTTGTATCGGATTCCAAGTTTATTATTTTTGCATGAACAACCATTAGTTATCAGTAAAATATAAAAAAATGAGTGATATGTAAAAAAAAGAATGTGTCGTCCCTAAGGGACTTTCAACTTTATTGGATTGGTTCTATTACCAAAATTTGACACCTAACGGCATCAGTCCCGTAGAGTTTTAGCTTTGTTGAAATGGGTTTGATGACCGAAATTTGCTATCTAATGGCATCAGTCCCGTAGGGACATGACATTGGTAAAGTTTAGTAATCAGTGTTTTAAAAGTCCCGTTAGGGACGACACATTTCAAATATTGCAAGAGCTTTAAAAACAGTTTTATCAGACAACAGTAATGAACAATATGAAATATTTAGAAAATATACATTGTGAAGTTTGTGGAAATAAAAATCCACAAAAATTTAGTTTAAAATTTGAGCGGTCTGATTTTAAAGTAACTGAATGCCAAAACTGTGAATTTGTTTTTATACCTCAATTCTATCGTGAGCATATTCCTTATGACGATTACCGAGACGAAGAAGTGCTTAGTTCGGTGCGAAAAGGAAATAATTATATCAAAATCCGAAGGCATAAATTACGTATAAAATCAATTCGCAAATACAAAAAAACAGGCAAACTATATGACATCGGCGTTGGTTGGGGACACTTTTTATATACCGCCAAACTTATGGGGTTTGATGCTTCAGGAGTTGAAATATCAGAACTTATGCACCATTACGCAGTAAATGATTTAGAGCTAAATGTTGCTCACGATAATTTTTTCAACATAAACCTTCCTTCAAACAATTGGGATGTTGTAACTATGTGGGATGTGCTCGAACATATCGAAAAACCTGCAGAGGTAGTAAAAAAAGTAAAGCAAATATTAAAGGACGATGGATATTTTGTTTTTCAGGTTCCCCAAATAGACAGTAAAGTAGCACGAAAACAAAAAGAGAAATGGAGCATGATGTCATTAGAGCATATCAACTATTTTTCTAAAGCAAGCATTAGAACTTTACTCGAAAATGAGGGTTTTGAAATTGTCAAGATTAAATCAAGCTATGAATTAAAGCTTTTTTTGATGTTTACTGTACTGCCATGGCTTAAAGGACGCAAAAATAAAAATAAAAAAAGGAATCAAGAAGGAATTTCCAATTCTGAACGGCAAAACTTTTTCAATAAGGTAACAAAAGTCCCAAAATTTGTTATTTGGTTAGGTTTGTTAGCTCATGACATAATTTATAAAACAATGTCAATGCTAAATTATGGAGAAGAGATGATAGTTGTTGCAAAAAAATCAAATAGTAAATAAATTTGCTAACTTTGTTACATAAATCATTACTATATGTCCGATTTACGCAAGACCATTATTTTTGACTTTGACGGTACAATTGCTGATACTCTCGAAACAATCGCCAATTTATATAATGCTATTGCAGCAGATTATAATTGTAAAGAAGTGAATTACGATGACAAAGAAAAATTCCGGTCTATGAATACCCAGAGTTTTTTGCGTGAATGCGGCATCCCGTTAATCAAAATACCTAAATTGGCAATCAAAATTAAAAAAGATCTTAAAAAGGAGATTAAAAACATAAAACCAATATCTGGTATGATTGAAGTTCTTCATAAACTAAAAGAACAAGGTTTTAAACTAGGCGTACTAAGCTCGAACTCTGTTACAACCATAAATCTATTCCTAAAGCAAAATACATTAGATAATGTTTTTGATTTTGTTCATTCAGGTAAAAATATTTTCGGTAAAGATAAAACATTGTCAAGGCTTATCTCTAAATATAAACTTAACAGAAATAATGTAATCTATGTTGGTGACGAAACACGAGATATAGAGGCTTTAAAAAGAATTAATATTCCTATTGTAGCAGTTAGCCACGGTTTTAATTCTCGCGAAATATTAAAAACTAAAAACCCTGATTATCTTGTCGATAATCCAGAAGAGCTATTAAATGTTTTACTGGCTTTTTAGTTAGATGTTTGTGCAATTTGATGGTTTGTAATATTATTTCTATTGTGTTACAAATATAGTGAATCGCAGAAACAAAAGTAAGGAAAAGTTTAACCACAACGGAGACGAAGAAGAAGAAGTGAAGAGGCGATGCACTGCGATGTGCTGCGATGTGCTGAGCCTGCCGAAGTGAGTTTTTATGAAGGGAGCTTTTGTCGAAAGGACATATACAATATTTTATCATATTAATGTTAAAAAAAGTATATGTTGCCCTGTAGCAAAAGACAAATAATTAGCGTGAACTATTATTTTTGTTCATGATTTTTTCTTATTATCGTTGATAATGTTATTTTTGCAACAACTTAAAAATAATTATTATATGGGTTCAACCTCAGACATAAAAAACGGACTTACAATTGAGTACAACGGAAAACCTTATCAAGTAGTGTATTTTCAGCATGTAAAACCTGGCAAGGGTGCTGCATTTGTACGCACAAAGCTTAAAAGTCTTGAAAATGGGCGGGTTCTCGAAAACACTTTTAATTCAGGTGCAAAAATTGATATTATTCGCATCGAACGAAGACCATATCAATTTTTATATAAAGATGATTTAGGTTATAATTTTATGCATAAGGAAACTTTTGAGCAAGTATCCTTACAAGAAGACTTGATTGAAGGCGTCGAATTCCTTAAAGAAGGACAAGATGTTGAAATTGTATTTCATGCACAAAACGAAACTGCACTGAATTGCGAATTGCCTCCATTTGTAGTTGTAGAAGTTACTTATACTGAACCTGGATTAAGAGGCGATACTTCAACAAACGCATTAAAAGCTGCTACAATCGAAACAGGATCTACAATTATGGTACCTCTTTTTATCGAAATAGGCGAAATGATAAAGGTCGATACCAGAACAAAAGAATATGTGGAAAGAGCAAGATAAACCTACCTAATCTGTTCGTACGATTCACTATCTTTTCGCTCATTTAATATTTATTGACATTAGTGTTTTCTCTAGACAGTTTTTATTGAAAGCTGTGTCATTTAGAGTGGTATATCTTAAACGTAATACTTCCAAATTAAACTACCCAACAATAATACAAAGGCTATTATTAGAAAAATTCGAATAATTCCTTCGCCTTTTTTAATAGCTAGACGACTGCCGAAATAATTACCTGTCATATTTGCTAAAGCAAGTGGAATCGAAATCATAAAGAGAACTTTTCCAGCAAGTAAAAATGCAACAAGGCTTCCTATATTCGACATTAAGTTAAACACCTTTGCATTTGCAGTAGCTTGAACAAGTTTCATACGAGTAAAAAAGAAAAAACCAAGTGTTAAAAATGAACCTGTTCCTGGACCAAAAAAGCCATCATAAAAACCAATTACTAAACAAATTACAGGGATTTTTAACCAATAATCTAATTTTGTTAGTTTATTATCATTAGTTTCTCCTTTACGAGGGATAAGCGTTGCAATTATTCCTATTGGCAATAATATGATAATAATTTTGCCAACTAAATATGTGTCAAGCAAAAGAATGGTTTTAGACCCAACAAAAGATCCGCTTATCGAAAAGATTATTCCTATTGCAAGAACTTTCAACAGCATTTTTTTATTTAACATAAAATTTAAAACTGCCGTTCCTGTTCCCAATGAGCTTGCAAGTTTATTTGTACCAAGTGCTAATTGCGGTGGAATTCCTGCAAACAATAGAGCTGGGAGAGTTATTAGTCCGCCACCGCCTGCAATACTGTCGATAAAGCCCGCAACAAAAAATGCAATACTTAGGAAAACTATAACACCTATTTCAAATTCCATTTTAATATTTTAAGGCAAACAACTAAAAATATTTTGCAAAAATAGAAGCTTATGATGATTTATATGTATTATTTATGCACTAACTAATAGACATGCACGAAACCGAGAAAACGACTTAACATTTCCTGACCACTTCCTGACCACTTCCTGACCATTTCTGACCATTTCTGACAATTTCCTGACCATTTCCTGACCATTTCTGACAATTTCCTGACCATTTCCTGACCATTTCCTGACCACTTCTGACCATTTTCAATATCACACAACATCAATAAAAAAGCAGTGATTGGTAAATTTGTGCAAAACCGAGAATTGCGAAACAGAAAACAGGTTTTTTTTATTTAATGACAGTTACTTTTAAGATTTTTATATCTTCTATTGGTCTATCATTTTTATTTTTTTCAACTCCTGCAATAGCATCAACTACATTAAGACCTTCGGTTACTTCACCAAAAACAGTATATTGAGCATCAAGATGCGGTACTCCACCAACTTCAGTATAAGTGTCTCGTTGTTCTTTTGTGAATTCCGTAAACATTTGCGTTTCCATGCTATCTAATTGCATATCAGTATATTTACTACCTTGAACGATATAAAATTGTGAACCAGAGCTTCGTCTTTGTGGGTTAGTTGCGTCGCCAGTTCTTGCAGCAGCTAAAGCTCCTTTTTTATGATAATATTTTGGGACAATCTCTGCTGGAAGTGTATAACCTGGACCACCATTTCCTAGTGTTTTTCCTGATGGTGCATCTTTTGATTGTGGATCGCCACCTTGAATCATGAAATTTGAGATTACTCTATGGAACAATAAACCTTTATAAAATCCAGATTCCGCCAATTTTATAAAATTGTCTCTGTGAACAGGAGTTTCGTCATATAGCATTACTGTGAAGTTGCCTCTTGTTGTTTCTATTTTAACTTGAATTGATTGACTAAATGCTAAAATTGAAAATAGTCCTAGCAAGCAAACGATTGTAATTTTTTTCATATTATTTTAATATTATAAATTTCAGCTATAAAAGTAACAATTATTTTGCCAAAATTATAAAAACTTAATTTATTTCTCATAAATATAGTATTGTATATTATCAAATCTTTGCGAAACCTCACTCCCAATTCCAACTCACTCTGAACTTTGTAATCTAATGACCCAGTAATTCAATGTACACTTTTTACTTTTTTACACAAACCCTCAGCCACTCCCGTTCGCTCGGAGTTAGCTTTGCTGCGATGCGCTTAGTTTTTATCGAAGTGAGTGGAGCCGAAGTGAACTCGTAATCGCTCGGATTTATTTGTAGTCCGAGTTAACTAGATAAAAAAAGGACGAAGCCACATGTTTGATAGTGAATAAAAGGGCTTAATATGCAAATGATTTAGACATAAGGAAAAAAACATGCAGATAAACTTTTTTTATCATATATTTGATGTCGAAATAAAACTTAGCGAATGGCTAAAAAGCACAAAATAAACATTATGGTAGCCTCCACAGTTTATCATAACTGCGATTTGTTATTACAAATCTGCGGTATCTTGAACACTTATGGTTACCACGTTATCAATTCTGAGTATGGCACACTTCATCCACCTTTAGGCATGAATAATACGGATGCTTGTATTGCCGCTGTGGCTGAATGTGATATTTTCTCTGGTATCATCAATCCGATTTATAGTACTGGAATAACTCATCAAGAATTTCAACAGGCAATAGTCGTTAATAAACCTAGAAAATATATAGCTCACAGTTTTATAGTTTTTCAAGAAAAGTTATAGCTCAATATATGTATGTCGATGCTGCCAAAACCCAACGAAACGATTTTTAAATTCAGATTACGTCAGTGATGAATAGTGTGAAGGTAATTGATATGTATAATGATGCTGTACAGATAAATTTGCAATATGCAGAACGAAAATACCATTGGGCACAAGAGTTTTTTAGACCAGATGAAGCATTAAGACATGTTGAAACACTATTCCGAGATATTAAACGGGTAGAAAGTGAATTAGCTAATTTAAATAGTATTGCACAATAAAATCAGAACAACTCATAAAAGATCTTTTAAAGCAGGAAGAAAGCGGGCAACTTGAATTTAAAGAAGTTGTTAGTAAAAATGCTATTGGTAAAACCATTTGTGGTTTTTTAAATAATTTAGGGGGTCAGTTATTGATTGGCATAGCAGATAATAAAGACATTTAAGGGGTTAAAAATGCAGAAAAGCTGCAAGTTGAAATAGAACAATATCTGGTAAAAGAAATAATTCCAGAAGCACCTGTTATGGTTTCGATTGAACATTATAGCGATAAGGGAGTTAAAGAAAAACTTTCGGTTCTTCCCAAAGCTATTGCTATAAATGAAGGGAAAAGAGCTCCTGATTATATTACCGAAATTGGAGTTTCTGAGAGAACAATGGAAAGATACCTTCAACAATTAAAAGAGGTAGGGCTAATTGAATTTCGAGGAGAAGCTGCACAAACTAGCGGTTATTATTTAACTAAGAAATTGAAATTGCAGTGAGCAGACATAATGCAATTGATAAACTAACTGTTTTTATATGAACCGTTATATTGAACCAGTTGTCAATATTTATTAACCTGAGTTCGAAACAGCCTTTTAATACAAGAAAAACAATGCAACTCCAATTACCGTAATAATTGAGCCAACAATCTCCATTGGTTTGATTTTTTCTTTAAAAATAAGCATTGCAGGAAGTATGATAATGATTGGTGCCAGCGATGAAAGTGTTGCCGCTATTCCTGTTTCGGTGTATTTTACGGCGATTAGACTAAATGAAACGCCAAGGAATGGTCCAGCAAAAGACCCTAATGTAATCCATTTTATTGCAGATACGTTTTTAAATCCCTTAATCGTTTTTCGCCACAGTTTTGAGAATGTAAGAATTAGTGAAAACCCAACTATTCCAGCAATTATTCTTATCTGCGTGGCAGCAAAAGCATCATAATCTCCCATACCTTTTTTACTAAGCACAAGTCCGCCTGCTTGTCCACATGCTCCACCAAAAGCTAATAGAATTCCCCAAAAAGCTATACTTGGCTTTCGTTTAAAGAAATTTGTCGCAGTTTTTCCAATGTCTTTTTTCTTAGGCTTTTTCCATAAAACTACAACAATTCCTATAATCGTTATTAACATGGCAATAAATTGTTTTATGCTTAAAGTTTCTCCCAGAATAAGCCATCCCAAGAAAGCAGTAATAGGAGGTGCAAGCGACATTATAAGCATGGAAATTCTTGCTCCGACAACAATATACGCCCTAAAAAGTAGAAGATCTCCAATTACAAATCCAACAATTCCAGACAAAGACAACCATAACCAGGCATCAATACTCGCATCTATGGCAAAAAAGAGACCTCTTGTAAAGTAAGTATAAATTGAAATAAAAATTAGGGCAAAAATGAGTCTAATAAAATTAAGTGGTATTGAGCCAATCTTTTTCCCGGCAGACTCAAACGAAATAGCACTTACCGTCCACATAAAAGAGGTTATTACCGCAAATATTTCTCCTAAATAGTTTTCCATAAATAATTTTCAGTACAAAAGTAATTTAAACATTTTAATTAAATATAAGAGAAAACATTTTCATACTAAAGAGTAGTTTTTCTATGATACAGCCTTTTAATACAATGACTTGTGTTAAGATTTTGGAATACACAATTTATTGTCATTTTTGACGTTTCTTTTAAGAAAGACATATAATTATAAGTATCTTTTATGGAATACAAGTGGCATTTGTATCAATTAGTAGAAAAACTTTTAATAAAGTTTGGCAAGAACTGAGAAAATTACTAATTTTACGAACTTAAAATTTATAACGATGCAAATTAAAAAATCACCAAAAGTAGATCTCGAAAGAAGAAAAATGATTTTTCTTCAAATCGGGTTAGTTTTAGCATTAGGAATTTGTCTAGTTGCTTTTGAATGGACAACCGAAGAGGTAAGTCAAAGTACTTTAGGCGACTTAAGTATGCAAGAGGATTTTGAAGAGGAAATTGAAAGCACTTTTGAAGAGGAAAAATTGGACGAGATAGAACCTGAAATGGAAGAGCCTGAACAAGTAATTGAAGAACTTATTATTATTGAAGACGATAGAGTTGTCGAAAACATCAAGATAAACTCAGAAGCGGATGAGAAAACAAGGACTAGCACTAATATTATAACAACTGAAGATGTTGATGTTGTAGAAGAAGTCGAACCAATTGCATTTGCTGTTGTTGAGGATAAACCTATATTCCCAGGCGGTGATGCTGCTTTAATGAAGTTTTTAGCCGACAATACCAAATATCCCGAAATTGCAAAAGAAAATGGTATCCAAGGACGAGTATTTATTCAGTTCGTTATTGATAAAACTGGAAGAGTAACTAAAGTTCAAGTGGCAAAAGGTGTAGACCCATATCTTGACGCTGAAGCAAAAAGAGTTGTGGCATTATTGCCTAATTGGTCACCTGGAAAACAAAGAGGCAAAGCTGTTCCAGTAACTTTTATTGTTCCTATAAACTTTAAATTGTATTAGTAAAATAATAATATAGATACTAAAGACCCTGCTTTCTTGAGCAGGGTTTTTTAATTGTGCTCATTAAAAAATGAACGAAAAAAATGATATAATAGAAAAAGCTGTATTGGTTGGCGTTGTAAATCAAGAGCAGACAAAGGAACATGTTCATGAATATCTTGACGAACTAGAATTTCTCGCCGAGACTGCTGGTGTTGAGCCTATAAAAAGATTTATTCAAAATGTTGATAATCCTAACCCTAAGTTTTATGTTGGGAAAGGAAAACTCGAAGAAATTCTAAACTTTATAACTGATAATGAAATATCTTTAGTTATTTTTGATGACGAGCTTAGTCCTACTCAGCTTCGAAATATTGAAAATCTACTTAAAGTAAAAATCCTTGATAGAACAAACCTAATATTAGATATTTTTGCCCAACGAGCTAGAACAGCACATGCAAAAACGCAAGTTGAACTTGCACAGTATGAGTATTTGTTGCCGCGCTTAAAAAGAATGTGGACACACTTAGAGAGACAGAGAGGCGGAATTGGCATGAGAGGGCCAGGTGAGGCTCAAATCGAAACCGACAGACGAATAATATTAGATAAAATCGCTAAACTTAAAATCGACCTTGTAAAGATTGACAAACAGATGTTCCAACAAAGGAAAAATCGTGCACAAATGGTAAGGGTTGCTTTAGTTGGATATACAAATGTCGGGAAATCTACAATAATGAATATGTTAAGCAAATCGGATGTGTATGCAGAAGATAAACTGTTTGCCACACTCGATACAACTGTGCGTAAAGTTGTTATTAACAATTTACCTTTTTTATTGAGTGATACTGTAGGCTTTATTCGCAAATTACCCCATAAATTAATTGAAAGTTTTAAGTCCACACTTGACGAAACTCGAGAGTCTGATTTGATTATACATGTAGTTGATATTTCGCATCCTTCGTTTGAAGAACAAATGGACGTGGTTGACCAAACTCTAAAAGAGCTTAAAGTTAATGATAAACCTCGATTGGTTGTGTTTAATAAAATTGATAAATTTAGCTTCGTAAAAAAAGACGAGGATGATCTTAGTCCAAAAATAAAGCAAAACTATTCTCTCGCTGATTTTAAAAACTTATATGTTGCCAACAATAACTTCCCCTGTGTTTTTATTTCAGCAAAATTAAAGGATAATGTCGAAGAACTTAGGGAAATGTTGTTTAATATTGCAAGAAAAATCCATTTTGAACGTTATCCGTATAATACAATTTAAAGTTTGCTCAGAAACTATAAGAATAAGAATCTTTGCATTAAAAATCCATTCATACAGTCTCATGTTCAAATTAGTTCTTTTAACTCTTCTATCACTAACTTTTTCCCTGCATCTCTATTTTTACGTGCTGTTGAAGTAAAATAATTATGGCTAATAATAAACTTGTACTGCATTCTATTCCACTGTTCGATTGTATTAATTTTCCCTCTCTCGAACAATTCTCTAAAAAGATTTTGAGATATAGGAATAAAATCGGGACGCCCCAAGTAGTCTAAATCTGCATCACACATAATTTTTTCTAAGTGGTCTTTAGGTTTAGGGGGCATTTTTGTTGCCATTATTAAACGTTTAACAGTTTCTATTTGTTCGTCAGTAAATTTGAATTTTTGCAATGTTTGTGCAGCCATTTTAGCTCCAATTTCCTCATTGTTATCATAACTAACCATAAAACCAGCATCGTGAAACAAAGCCGCACATTTAAGAATTAGCATTTCTTCTTCATCCACTCCTTCTTCTCTTGCAATATCCTCAACATTATATAATACGTTTATTGTATGTTTAACATTATGATAATATAAATTTGCGGGTAGGTTACGCTGAAGTTGATCCATTATATCCTCTTGAATCATTTTAAATTTTATAAATTGCAACTTAATAATAAAGTCGTTATTTGGTGTTTCTCTATTAGCGTTAACAGATAATACTTTACGAACTTCATGAACAAAATACATTTCCATCTCACCTTTATATTTTACCTCTATTCTCCCTCTATATTGACAAACAAAGAAATCTTTAACATGTTTATATGTTTCTTCTGAAATATTAACTTTGTTAATGACTCCGTGACTTTCCATTCTGCTAGCAATATTAACTGTGTCTCCCCAAATATCATATTCTAATTTTTTAGATCCCACAACACCAGCAACAACTGGTCCGGTATGTACTCCTATTCGTATTTCTAACTTTAAATCACTTTCACTATTAATTACTTTTATTTTTCTTTGCATTTCGAGAGCAGCAAGCACAACCTCAACAGGGTTAGTAATGTCTTTATTTGGCATTCCGCCAGCACACATATAAGCATCCCCAATTGTTTTTATTTTTTCTATGTTATAATTAGCAACAATTTTATCAAAACTTGTAAAAATATTATTTAGGTGTTTTATCAAATCTTCAGGTTTAGTTTGTTCGGCAATAGCGGTAAAACCTTGGATATCAGCAAACATGACAGTAACCATATCATATTTTTGTGATTTTGCTTTACCAGTTTCACGTATTTCGTCGGCGGCATTTTGAGGTAATAGTTTACTTACAAGCTGTTCGGTTTGCTCTTTTTGATATGCCAACTCATTTGTCCTGTCTTCAACTAATTTTTCAAGGCTGTATCTCTCTTTGGCATGTCGCAACTCATTTAGCTTTAATACTAAATAAATAATTGCAGCAAATACTATCAGATATATTATAAAAGCATAAATGGTTCTATAAAATGGTGCTTTAACTTCAAACATTAAACCAAGTTCGTTGCTTACATTTCCGTAAACATTTTTTGCCTGTACTTTAAAAACATAATCTTTTTCAACCAAAGATGTATATTCTTTAAATGTTTCTATTGTCCATGCTGACCAATCATCATCAAAGCCTTCAAGTTTAACGCGATACATAATTTCTCCATAGGTGCTGTATGCTAATCCCGCAAAATCAAATCGTATTGTTTTATCTTTAAAGTTATAATTAATTTTTCTTTCGGAAATGTCTTCATTTGCCGATAAATAAATCACAGAATCTTTGCCTATTGTAATTGACCTTATGTAACATGGAAAAGATTCGGCTAAGTCTGTGGTTTTACTTTTGTTATATTTTATCAAAGCATCAGAAGACCCAAACCACACCACACTATCACTTTCGGGATAAATACTTTCAATTACATATTCCGATAATTGCACAAATGGTTTTACTAAACGAGTATATTTTTTATTCACCCCGTTAAAAACTAACGCACCTGTTTCTCTTTCATACTTACCATCATAAATACAACTATACCATAAATTCTTAATATTATCTTCTACAATTGGGTAAAGATGTTTATTTCCTTTTTCAAAATCAAAATTTAATAATGTGTCTAAACTAAATTCATTAGACGAGTAATTATAGCGACAAACCCCTTTACTTGTTGAGAACAATGTTCCTTGAAAAGAATTAAAAACATCAATCCAATCAAATGCTTTGGGTAATCCGCTTTTTTCATCGTAATGCGAAAAATCCACATCAGTGCTAACCCCACTATAAAAACCTGTTTCGAACAATCCATCCTCATTAGTTCCCATCCAAACATTCCCAAAATAGTCTTCATTTAGGCTTCTTATATTGTAATTAAGACCCTTTAAATATCCGAGCGTATCAATTTTATGACTATTTATATCTGCAATTAATAAACCTTTTGATGAGCCAAATAAATATTTATTCTGAAAATAACTAAGTTTTAATAAAGAATTAAACGAGCCTTTTAAAACAAGCCTTGCTTTCAAGTCATTAATAACGTAAATTCCTTCGTTTGTAAATGCGTAGAAATTATTTTCAATTTCTACTAATTGCCAACACATTGCACGAATGCCCTCTACTTTTTCAAAACGAAGCCTAAAATCGAAGACATTACGATCTTTATCATAAATATTTCCAGTATAATAACGATATACACCACTAGCAGTACCTATATATAATTTATCATTATATCGTTTTATTGAAATTACTGCCCCATTAAAGCCAAATGATGATTCAAAAAAGCTAAGATCGGAATTAGCCTCTATTAAGGTAATTCCATTAAATGTTGTAAGCCAAACATGACCACTATTATCGACAAATATATCTGTTATCTGATTATCCATCAATCCATTATCGCGGCTAATGGAATAAATATAATCTCCGGCAAGATTAACACAGACAACACCTCCATGCTGTGTGCCAATGATTAGAAACTTATTATTTATCAAACGTGCTAAACTATAGCCATTAGAGTTAATAAATTCATCGGCTTGTGTTTTAAATTCGATTAATTTAGCATCTTTATAAATTAAAAACCCTTTATTATTTTTAGGCTTAATTATAAAATCATTGTCATTAATAACAATAATGTCAGAGATGTCAATATCTGTAAAAAGCTCATAGTCAGGATGTTTTTCAAATTTGTCATTTTTCCATAAATAAATTCCTCTTTTAGGCATATAAATCAAAACACGATTATTTTGCTTATAAATATCAATTCCTGCAGCATTTGATTGCTCTAATATGAGAGTGTCGTTGTTATAAACTAATAATTGATGAGAGCTTGTAAAAAACACTTTATTATCAAGAGCCACTACTTTTTGTATCTGGCCGGGTTTAAATTCTGAATGATAATCAATATCTATTGTTGTTGGCAATCCACTTTTATGGTCTATTTTACCTAATTGGTTATATCCACCAAAAAAAATCTCGTTATTATTATTAATGTCCATAACAGGACGCCCTACTACTTTTATAAGTCGCCAAGTATTGTTGTCGAACTCCATAATACCATTAGAGTTCCCAAAATACATAATGTGATTTTGGTTTTGCAAAACGCTAAAATTCTGACTTTCTTGTCCGTAATTTTTAGGCAAATAATTTCTTATTGCAGGGATACCATGTTCAACGCTCTGTGAATAGATAATCGTAGCTACAAATAAATTTAAAGAAAAAATCAGAAAATATTTCATATTCCGAAAATGTATTTTAAACAAACTTAGGTTTTATTTGTAATTTATCCAAACTTATTTGATGAGAATTACTATTTTTGATAAAAAGATTATTGTCATGTCTAAAGGAAAAGAAAATAAACCACATATTGGAATTTACGGAAAACGTAATGTTGGTAAAAGCTCGTTAATAAATTTTATGGCTGGACAAGAAATTTCAATTGTGGCAGACTATAAAGGAACTACAACAGATCCCGTAAAAAGATCATTCGAGATAACTGGATTTGGCCCAGTAATTTTGATTGATACCGCTGGTATTGATGATAATGATGGTAATATTGGAAAGTTGAGAATTGATAAAACTATTGCTACAATTGATAAGGTTGATTTAGCAATAATACTTATAAATGATTATCAACTTGACGAATATGAAGAAAAAATCATAACCAGATTAAAATCATTTAACACAACTTTTTTTATTGTTAATGGAAAATCGGATCTTATAAAAATCAATAATAAAATTAAAAATCAGCTTAGTATTAAATATAGTGTGCCTGTTTTGGATTTTTCAACAAAAAACAATAAAAACATTGACGAGATTCTTGAAACCATAAAAACGCTTATTCCAGATAGTAGTTGGAAAACAAACTCCATGATTGGCGATATTGTTTCTTCTGGGGATCTCGTTTTGCTAATCACACCTATTGATATAGCAGCACCGCAGGGACGTTTGATTTTACCGCAAGTGCAAATAATACGCGATATTTTAGATAACGATTGTGTGGCAATTGTTCTTAAAGAAAAAGAAGTTGATGGGTTTTTACGAAAAAGCGCTATCAAACCTAAACTTGCTATAACCGACTCACAAATATTTTCACAAGCTGCTGCGTCAATACCGAAAAATATTCCTCTTACTGGATTCTCGGTTATATTGGCAAGACACAAAGGCGATTTTGAAAATTATCTTACAGGTACTCCAAAACTGTCAGAATTAAAAGATTACGACAAAGTTTTAATTTTAGAGTCATGTAGTCATCATGTTTCATGCGAAGATATTGGACGGGTAAAAATACCCGGTTGGTTGATTGATTTTACAGGCAAAAAGCTTAATTTTACAGTTGTTGCAGGTTTGGATAATATTCCTGGAATAATAACAGACTATGCAATTGTTATTCAGTGTGGCGGTTGTGTTATAACGCGAAAACAAATAATTTCTAGACTTAAACCCGCAGTTGATGCAGGAGTTCCAGTTACAAATTATGGGATGGCAATTGCTTATATACAAGGGATTTATGAACGAGCAATTGAGCCGTTTATTCAAAATGATAATAGGAAAAGTAAATAATTGCAAAACTAATGCGTAAGATAGGTTTAATCTCAGATACTCATGGACACATTGATAGCGAATGCTTAGACTTCTTATCCGATGTAGATGAAATTTGGCATGCGGGAGATATTGGTTCCGAACAAATTTTAGATTTACTCGAAAGCAAAAAACCTGTTAGAGCTGTTTACGGAAATATTGATGATACAAATATTCGTAAACGCACAAAAGAAAACTTAAGGTTTAATTGCGAAGAAGTTGATGTTTGGATAACACATATAGGAGGATATCCTGGTAATTATAGCTCGAAAATAAAAAAAAACCCTCCTCGAATTTTCATATCAGGTCATTCACATATTTTAAAAATCATAAATGATAAAAAACTTGGTTTATTGCATATTAATCCAGGCGCAGCTGGGAACAAAGGTTGGCACAAATTTGTTACTGCTATAAGATTTGTAATAAATGGTGATCAGATATCAGATTTACAAGTGTTTGAGAAAAGCCGAAAAACATAAATATCATGGAAAATATATATTCTCAAAAAATATTAGATGTCAAGAGCCTAATTGAAAAATATGATGAGCCAAATTTTGCATGTAATAAGTTTTTTTATGAGCAACATCAAATTTATCCAGTTCTTGCAGTAATCCTTACTAATGATGACCAGGGTAGTGTTTCATACACAAAAGGGATTAAACGGTTTTGTGAAAAAAATTATATCAATTGTAAAGACTACCGAGTTTCTTCAGCAAAAGAATTGAGTAAAACAATCGAAAATCTTAATAATGACAAAACAGTACATGGTATCATGGTTATGTATCCTACTGGTTATCAGGAGAAAGACACTATATTTATGAATATGATAAACCCGATGAAAGACTTAGAGGGATTACATAATTCATATCTCGGATATTTGGTTCAATATGAAAAATTTAGAGACCCCGAACATCTAAAAAAATTAGTCATTCCACCAACAGCTAAAGGGATTTTAAGTATTCTTAAACGATATGCCATCGATTATGAGGATTACTTTAATAAACACAGCATATATCCTGAAAACAATTCCGAAAACCCTTTTGACATTGAGGGAAAAAGAGTTACAGTTATTAACGACTCACTAGCAGTAGGGCGATCTTTAGCATTGATGTTATTAAATGAAAATGCCTATGTTCAAATTTGTCACCAATATACCCCATTTGCTAAAACTTTGGAATCGGTAAAAGAATCTGATATAATTATTTCGGCTGTTCCATCTGCATCATTTATTATTCCGACAAAATATGTCCCCAAAAATTCAATTGTTATTGATATCTCTTTTGACGGCAATTTTGAATATCCTTCTGTAATGGAGAAGTGTTTTAAAATTGCTCCTCGTTGGAATTTGGTAACAAAAGGGAATAGAATTAACGATATGACACTAAACCGACTTGTATCTAATTTGCATTATCTTATTAATTGTTGTCTGCCCGATTCTACTTTGTTGGAAATGCAAAAAATACAAAAACTTGCAGAATAAAACCCGATTTTAAAATATCTATACTTATATTTGCAGCATGGATCCAATATGATTAAGTATTGCATTTTTATTTGGGCTTGGTGTTAGAGCAATAGGGCTGCCTCCTTTAGTAGGATATTTGATTGCAGGATTTGTGCTAAATTATTTTGGAGTCGAGCAAGGCACTTTTGTTAATATTATATCTGAGCTTGGAATAACTCTTTTATTGTTTACTATTGGATTAAAAGTTAAACTCAAAAATTTAATTAAACCCGAAATATGGGCAGGTGCCTGTATGCACATGGGAATAACTACTGCTGTGTTTGCAGCAATAATTTTTGGTTTAAGTTTTATTGGTTTAAATTTTTTTAGTGATCTAGATTGGCTAAATTCACTTCTTATAGCTTTTGCTCTTAGTTTTTCAAGTACAGTTTTTGCAGTAAAAGTTTTTGAAGACTTTGGCGAATTTAATTCTTATCACGGTATTTTGGCAATTGGAGTACTTATCATGCAAGACATCTTTGCTGTAATTTTTCTTGTTTTTGCAGCAGGAGAAATCCCCAAAATTTATGCATTAGCACTCCCCATAATACTCATAATTATTAAACCAATTCTGGTTTGGCTGATGAAAAAAATTGGACATGGAGAATTACTCGTCCTTTTTGGTTTTTTTGTTGCTCTTGTTCTCGGAGCAGAGATGTTTAAATTCGTTGGAATAAAAGACGATCTTGGAGCACTTATAATGGGGATTTTACTCTCAAACACTAAGAAAGCAAACGAACTATATCAAAAACTTATAAGTTTTAAGGATTTTTTTCTTATTGGCTTTTTTCTCTCTATTGGATTAATTGGACTACCAACACTCGAGCACCTTGTTATTGCTATCATTTTAGCGGCACTCATTAATATAAAACTTATTATATATTTTCTCGTATTCACTAGATTTAAAGTGAGGGTAAGAACTGCGTTTTTTGCAACACTTGGACTGTCGAACTATAGCGAGTTCGGGCTTATCGTAATAGCAATTGCAGTATCAACAGGAATGATACCTGCCGATTGGCTCATAATTATTGCGATTGCTCTATCTATATCATTTATAGTATCATCTCCATTAAATGCTAAAGCTCATAAAATATTTGCATTTTCAAGAAAACGTCTAAAGTTTTTTGAAACAAAAATAAGACTAGAATACGATAAAATTTTTGATATTGGTGATGCCGAAATACTAGTATTTGGAATGGGAAGAATAGGTACTGCCGTTTATGATCAACTTAGTAAAAAATACGGTAAAACTGTTTTAGCAATAGATATCGATAATAATAAAGTTTTAACACATAAAATCGCTGGAAGAAACGTTTTACACGATGATGCGACCGACATTGAATTCTGGGAGTCAGTACAACGAGACCACCAAAATGCAAAACAAGTAAAAATTGTGATCTTTTGCATGGATAATTTTAACGCTAAGCTAATCGCAATCGACAGACTGCAAACTATCGGATATAAAGGAAGCATTGCTGCAACAGGTGTCCATGACGACCAAATAAGTGTTTTGAAAAGACTTGGAGTTGATGCCGCTTACAATACTTATACCGAGGCTGGAACTGGATTTGCAGACCATTTATGCCTAACAATCCCAAAAAAACTATAAGCCTTTTATCGTTTGGATGACAAATTTATAAAATCATTGTAAACAGAGAGATTAGGGAGATGTTTTTTTTTGTTTATATTTGTATCAATAAGCTTATGCAATTTTTCAAGATTGTTAGGCATACTGTAAAGAAATGAAGAAAATTAAGATCGATAAAAAATGGCTCATTGTCATTATGGGTACGCTCACTCACTTAGGTATAGGGACTGTATATGCTTGGAGTTTTTTTCAGACTCCCATCACAAAATTGTCTGGCTGGTCTAATACAGAAGTGGCATGGGTTTTTAGCATTTCTATTTTTATGTTGGGTGTAAGTGCGGCATGGGGAGGAACAAAAATCGACAAATATGGACCACGTAAATTAGCGATTATAGGGGCTGTCTTTTATGCTTTGGGATACATCATCTCTAGCTATGCTCTAGCCTCAAATAGTTTATGGCTTTTATACCTCGCTTTTGGAGTATTAGGAGGTATTGGTTTAGGTCTGGTTTATGTTACCCCAGTTGCTACTGTATCTAAATGGTTTACAAAAAAGCAAGGTTTGGCTACAGGTATTGTAATTATGGGGTTTGGTTTGGGTGCATTGGTAATGTCTAAATTATTGGCTCCACTTTTTTTGCAATTAAGCAATGAGAATTTGAGTAAAACTTTTTTATATGTCGGGTTCACACTAATTATTATCTTGCCCTTTTGTGCCTCGTTTCTAAAATTGCCACCAAGTAATAAAACAGAAGCAAAATCCGAACAGCCTGTTGTATCGGAAAACTTATCTCCTCTCAAGTATATTTTCTCAAAATCATTTATTATCATCTGGCTCATGTTTATGATAAACGTTGTGGCTGGTATGGTTTTTATCTCCTTCCAATCGCCCTTACTACAGGATATGTTGAAACTTAGCATGCCTCCAACAACCAATTTTGCTGATGCACAGATAATGAGCATTCTCAATGGAGCTGGAGCAACACTAATTGCGGTTAGTTCTGTGTTCAACGGATTGGGCAGATTCTTTTGGGGAGCAATTTCCGATAAAATTGGACGTTTTACTACATTTAGAATCTTATTAGCATTACAAGTGCTGATTTTTGTAGTCCTCATTTTTGTTTCTAATCCAGCTTGGTTTTTTGTACTTGTTTGTATCATACTGTTGTGTTATGGTGGTGGTTTTGGGGTTATTCCTTCGCTCATTCACGATAGGTACGGAGCAAATCTAATGCCTGTTTTATATGGAGCAGCACTTACTGCTTGGGGTGTAGGTGGAATTGTTGGACCACAAATCGTGGCATTTATGAAAGACAATTATCCAGAAAATGCAGGATTGTATGCTTTTGGAATTAGTACTGTACTCTTAGTTATTGGATTCGGGCTGTCTTATTTATATAAAAAACCAAAAGCTATAAAACAGCTTACTGAATATGCGTAAAATAGTCCTAAATTGTATTTTTTAAAACCTATGTCTATGAAAATCAAGCGTTTGGGTTTTATCTGAAATTGTTTCTTATTTTTATCGGATAATGCTGATAAAAAAAGATTAAAATTTTTACTTTTGATGAAAATAATTTATTCAAATAATTTTTAATTATATGCAAAAGAAAATCAAATCAGCCTTAATCTCAGTATATCACAAAGATGGTCTTGATGTAATTGTTAAATGTCTTAATGATTATGGAGTAACAATTTATTCGACAGGTGGCACATTTAATTACATAAAGTCATTAGAAATTCCTGCTACGCAAATTGAAGACCTTACGGGATACCCATCAATACTTGACGGACGAGTTAAAACACTTCACCCAAAAGTTTTTGGAGGGATATTATCGATTAGAGATAACGAGGAACATGCTATAGAAACAAATAAATATAGTATCCCCGAAATTGATTTGGTAATTGTTGATTTATATCCCTTTGAGAAAACAGTAGAAAACGAAACTGACGAAGAAGTTATTATTGAAAAAATTGATATTGGTGGTATTTCATTAATAAGAGCTGCCGCCAAAAATTATAAAGATGTTTTGGTTGTGTCGCATCGAGGTCAATATCATAATTTACATAGTCTGTTAGAAGAAAACAAATGCTACACAGATTTAGAAACACGTAAATTGTTCGCACGTCAATCATTTGGAGTTAGTTCGTCTTATGATACGGCAATTTTTAATTGGTTCGATAAAAACAAGTTTTCTGAATTTAAAGTATCTCATTCTTGTGGCAGACCACTTAGATATGGCGAAAATCCTCATCAAAAAGCATTTTTCTTTGGAGCTTTTGAGAAAATGTTTGACCAAATACACGGCAAAGAAATTAGTTACAATAATATTTTGGATATTGACGCTGCCATTAACCTTATTAGCGAATTTGATGAAACGACAATCGCAATTTTAAAACATAATAACGCTTGTGGATTAGCTTCCCGAAATTCTCTCGTAACAGCTTGGAAAGATGCTCTTGCTGCCGACCCAGTCTCAGCTTTTGGTGGTATTATAATTTCTAATAGAATGGTTGATCAAATTACAGCAGAAGAAATAAATAAAATATTTTTCGAAATTATTATTGCTCCCGATTACACCGAAGACGCTCTCGAAATACTTAAACAAAAGAAAAACAGAATAATACTCGTCCAAAAGGAGTTTGGATTACTTAAAAATACATATAGAACAGTATTAAATGGTGTATTGGTACAAGATAGAGATGCTAAAATCGAATTAGCTTCTGATCTTAATATTGTAACAAATCAACAACCCGAGAATAACCAAATCACCGATTTATTATTTGCAAATAGATTAGTAAAAAACACCAAATCAAATGCAATAGTTCTTGTAAAAAATGCTCAGTTGTTAGCAAGTGGTACAGGACAAACATCGCGAGTTGATGCACTTAAACAAGCTATCGAAAAAGCTAAAAACTTTGGTTTCGACCTTAATGGAGCAGTATTAGCATCAGATGCTTTTTTCCCATTTAGCGATTCAATTGAAATTGCATATAAACAAGGAATTAAAGCGGTAATACAACCAGGAGGATCAATTCGAGACCAAGAAACAATCGATTTTTGTAACGAAAATAAAATTGCAATGGTTTTTACAGGAATTAGACATTTTAAACACTAAAATTTAATATTAATTTTACATGCTTTTTTACAAAGTCAGACTTGTTTTTGTCGTTTGTTTAAATTGATTAATAAATAAACCAGAAAAAACTCATACAAGAATTATTATATATGTCTAATAATCAAAGGTTTACAAAAAATGGCATGAGTTTTTTCTGGTTTGCATATTTTTTAAAGATTGTGTATATTTCACGCATATAAATTTGGACAATAATTATGGGACTTTTTTCATTTTTACAGCAGGAAATAGCAATTGACCTTGGGACAGCTAATACAATAATAATTCATAACGATAAAGTTGTCGTTGATGAACCTTCGATTATTGCACTTGACGAACGCACAGGTAAAGTCGTTGCAATTGGACAAAAAGCACAACAGATGCACGGCAAAACACATCAGGGAATTAAGACCGTGAGACCCTTACGCGATGGTGTGATTGCTGATTTTAATTCAGCCGAACTTATGATTAGGGGCATGATAAAAATGTTGAATAGAAATCGAAATTGGTTTAACCCTTCACTTAAAATGGTAGTTTGTATTCCTTCGGGCAGTACAGAGGTTGAGTTACGTGCAGTACGAGACTCCGCAGAACATGCCGGCGGTCGCGAGGTTTATATGATATACGAACCAATGGCTGCCGCAATAGGAATTGGATTGGATGTTGAAGCACCCCAAGGCAATATGGTTGTTGATATAGGTGGCGGAACTACTGAGATTGCTGTTATTTCTCTTGGTGGAATAGTATGTAATAGATCAACACGTATCGCTGGAGACGACTTTACTGACGACATTCAGGAATACATGAGACGACAGCATAATATTAAAATTGGTGAAAGAACCGCCGAACAAATAAAAATAAACGTTGGTGCAGCAATTCCTGAGCTTGAAAATCCTCCGGCTGATTATATTGTTCGTGGACCACATCAAATGACCGCCTTGCCAATCGAAATCCCAGTTTCGTACCAAGAGATTGCTCATAGTTTGGATAAATCTATTTCTAAAATAGAATCGGCTATTATGGCAGTACTTGAACTTACACCACCAGAACTTTATTCAGATATATATGTTAGAGGAATTTACCTTGCAGGTGGTGGTGCTTTGCTTAGAGGATTAGATAAACGTTTATCTGACAAAACAAATATTCCTGTACATGTTGCAGAAGATCCTCTGCATGCTGTCGCACGTGGCACAGGAATAGCACTTAAAAACGTAGATAAATTTCAATTTCTGATACGATGATTTGATAAATGAGGAACCTATTAAACTTTATTGTAAAATATTTATACACCATTGTTTTCTTATTATTTGAGATATTGTGCTTTATTCTTATTTTTACGGCAAATAACTATCATAAAGTAAGCTTCTTAAACTCTTCAAATACACTAACAGCAAGCATTACCGAACAATGGAATGGTGTTACTGAATATCTTAGACTAAAACACATTAACGACAGCATAGTTGCTGACAACGAAAGACTTAGAAATCAATTGGAGCGTTATCGAAAAGATAATATTCCTGCTATCGAAGAAAGTGGGTTCGAATACGTGTCAGCACGTGTTATAAGTGCTAATGTAAACTCAATAAAAAACTTTTTAACAATAAACAGAGGCAAAAATCATAAACTTGATAAAGAAATGGGAGTTATTAGCTCAAATGGAATAGTTGGAATAGTGTATGATTGTTCTGACAAGTATTCCTCAATTATGCCAATAATAAATCCAGATATTAAAATTAGCGTAAAATTAAAGAAAAACGATTATTTTGGATCTTTGTCTTGGGATGGCGAAAATAATAATATTGCAAAACTTGATGAAATCCCTAGTTATGTTAAGCTTGACTTAGGCGATGAAATTATTACAAGCGGACACTCATCAATATTTCCAGAAGGAATACCAGTAGGCACAGTAAGTTCCTTTACAGAAGATAAAACAAGCGGATTTTATAAAATAACTGTAAATTTACACACAGACTACAACAATATTCGTTATGTATATGTGATTATTAATAATAATTATTCAGAACAAATGAATATTAAAAATATAATAACAGAAAAAAATGATTAAACAAAACATACGTTATATAATATTATTTTTGGTATCTGTTCTAGTTCAGACACTCATTTTTGATAGAATTTATATTACCAGTTATTTCTCCGTTTATGTATATTTTTTGTTTATTCTACTATTACCTGTAAACGCAAATAAATACACAGTAATGGCATTAGCGTTTTTATTAGGCTTAAGCGTTGATATTTTTAATTCAACACAAGGCCTACATGCCGCCGCAACAGTACTACTTGCATATTTAAGACCTTTCGCATTACGCTTTTTTTCACCTCGAGACGATTATGAACCCAATAAAGACTTATCTGTTAGAAATTATGGTTTAATCTGGTTTTTAAAGTATGCTGGGGTTTTAATCTTTACACATCATTTATTTTTATTTTATTTGGAATTATTTAGTTTCTCTTTTTTCTTTTTTACCCTATTAAGAGTTGTATTAAGCAGCATAATCAGTTTGTTTTTTGTAAGTTTGGGGCACTTTCTGTTTGTTAGGGAATAATTATGAGAACTATTGAAGGCAGAAAATATACAATTATTGGAATTGTTGTCGTCTTATTTTTAATAATATGGATAAAACTTTTTAATCTTCAGATACTTGATATTTCATTAAAAATATCTTCAGACAACAATTCGCAACGCAAGATTGTTATTTATCCTTCGAGAGGATTAATATATGATCGTAATGGGGTTTTGTTAGTATCTAACGAAGCTGCCTACGACCTTATGCTTATCCCTCGCAACATAAAAGAGTTTGACACACTTTCTCTTTGCTCAGATTTAGATATAAATATTGAATGTTTTCGTGAACGTTTAAAAAATTGTCGTGAATATTCAGGATATAGACCGTCTTTATTTTATAAGCAGATAACGGCTACTCAATATGCTATACTGCAAGAACACACGTATAAATACCCCGGTTTTTTTGTGCAAAACCGAACACTACGACGGTACAAAGAAGGGATAGCTGCACATGTACTTGGTGATGTAGGCGAAGTAAGTTTAGAAACTTTAAAATCTGATTTTTATTACTCTGGCGGGGATTATGCTGGTAAAAGTGGAGTAGAGCAATATTACGAAAAAATCTTACGTGGTAAAAAGGGTGTTAAAGTATATTTAGTTGATGTTTATGGTAACATTAAAGACTCATACATGGAGGAAAAGTATGACACCTTGTCCGAGCCAGGACAAGATCTTACACTCACAATTGATACAGACCTCCAAAAATACGGAGAATATCTTATGCTAAATAAAATTGGCAGTATTGTGGCAATAGAACCTGCTAGTGGAGAAATTCTCTCGCTCGTTTCAAGTCCAGGTTATGATCCGCAATTACTTGTCGGTCGAAATAGGGGAAACAACTTTGACAGCTTAATTAATGAAAAGAGTAAACCATTGATAAACAGAGCAATATCCTCTACATATCCTCCTGGATCAGTTTTTAAATTGGCTATCGCAATTGTGGGTTTACAAGAAGGAGTTTTAAAACCTTATACATCCTATCCTTGCGACAAATCAATTGTGGGTTGTCATGGACACCCCCCTGCAAATAGTGTGGAAAAAGCCATACAATATTCCTGTAATCCTTACTTTTATTTTGTTTTTAAAACACTTGTGCAAAGAGGAATTGAAAAAAGCATATTTAAGGACGCAAGAATAGGACTCGAAATGTGGAAAGAAAAAATTGTGGCTTTGGGTTTCGATAGAGTTTATGACATTGGAATACCAGGAGTAAACAAAGGTCAAGTCCCAGGAGCAGATTTTTATGACAGACTATACGGTAAACATAGTTGGGCTTTTAGCACGATATATTCACTTGGTATTGGTCAAGGCGAATTGCTAATATCACCTTTGCAAATGGCAAACTTTTGTGCAATAATCGCAAATAGAGGATTTTATTACAATCCGCACATTGTTAAAGAAATTGATCATAATCCTACAAAAGGAACTAATACACAAAAAATATTTACCCCTTTCGACAAAAGCTATTTTGAAATTGTAGCTAATGGAATGGAAAATGTTGTAAATGAAGAATATGGAACAGGTTATTATGCCAGAATAAGCGATATCAGAGTTTGCGGTAAAACAGGAACAGCAGAAAATCCGCATGGCGAAGACCACTCTATTTTTGTTGCATTTGCTCCTAAAGACCAACCAAAAATTGCAATTGCTGTATATATTGAAAATGCCGGATTCGGCGGTGTTTGGGCTGCTCCGATAGCTCGACTAATGATAGAGCATTATATTAAAGGTGAAGTTTCGGATCTGAAACTCGAAAAACGTATCGCAGAAGAAAAATTCGTAAATAAACAAGAGACAAATGCAGAATAAGAGAGGCAATATATTAATTAACCTTGACTGGATAACTATTGCAGTATATTTTGTATTGGTTTTTCTTGGTTGGATAAATATTTATTCGGCAGTTTATGACGAAAACCACTCAAATATTTTTGATTTTACTCAGAGATACGGAAAACAGTTAATATGGATAAGTGCTGCGATATTTCTTATTTTTATTGTTCTAATTATTGATAGTAAGTTTTATTCGGCTTTTGCATACCCCTTTTATGGCGTTGGAATCACACTACTTGTTTTGGTCTTATTCGTGGGGATTGAAGTAAACACATCAAAATCATGGTTTGAAATTGGCTCTTTTCGAATGCAACCTGTAGAGTTTACTAAAATAACTATTTGTCTGGCACTAGCACAATTTTTAAGTAGCTTAAACTTTTCGTGGGAAAAACCTAAAAGCATCCTTATCCTATTTGCCTTGTTAGCTTTGCCAGTATTATTGATATTTATACAAAATGATACAGGTTCGGCTCTTGTGTTTTTTTCATTTATTTTTGTCCTTTATCGCGAGGGTTTAAACAAAGTACTATTCATTACTTCTTTTGCCCTAATTGCTTTATTTATACTCGCACTTGTTACAAATTTAGAAGTACTGGTAATCACAATATTGATTGCAAGTGTGATAGGATATTTATTAACAAGTAGTCGCAATATTAATTCTAAGATAATATTTTATTCTTTTCTACTTTACGCATCTGTCTCAATTGTATTATTAAACTATACAGATATATTTATGGGCAAAGAGATTATTTTGATTCTAATAAATGTAAGTATAGTCTCACTTCAGATGATAATAATGTTTTTGATTAACAGAAATAAAACACTAATTCTTTTTGCAGTATTACTAATAAGCGTTAGTGGATTTGTTTTTTCAGTTGATTATCTATTTTATAATGTCTTGCAAACTCATCAACAAAACAGAATAAACGAACTTTTAGGAAAAAACAATGACCCATTAGGTGTTGGATATAATGTTAACCAATCCAGAATTGCAATCGGTTCGGGAGGATTTACTGGAAAAGGATTTTTGCAGGGAACTCAAACTAAATACAACTTTGTGCCAGAGCAAAGCACCGACTTTATTTTTTGTACTATTGGCGAAGAGTGGGGCTTTATTGGAACAAGCATTGTTTTGGTTTTATTTATGTTTCTAATTGTCAGAATTATCATACTGTCGGAGCGGCAAAGATCAAAATTCTCTCGTATTTATGGATACGGTGTGGCATCAATATTGTTTTTTCATGTTGCAGTAAATATCGCAATGACAATTGGACTTGCCCCAGTAATAGGAATTCCTTTACCATTCTTTAGCTATGGGGGATCTTCGCTTTGGGCATTTACAATCCTTTTATTTATTTTTATTAAACTAGATGCCGATAGATTGCAAATTTTTAGATAATTTTGGGTAATAATTTTTTTAAACATTCTTATCAAATTTATGTTATATTAACACAAAAACTATTTCCTATGAATAAAGACATTGACATTGCAAGGCAGGCAAAAATGCTTCATATCAAAGATATTGCCTCAAAATTAGGTCTCGACAAAAATGATATTGAGATGTATGGACGATACAAAGCAAAATTGCCCTTATCTCTTATTGATGAAAAAAAAATTGGTAAAAACAAGTTGATTCTTGTAACAGCAATAACACCAACTCCTGCAGGAGAGGGAAAAACAACAACCTCTATTGGTCTTGCTCAAGCAATGAATAAGTTAGGACATAAAACAACTGTAGTTTTGCGAGAGCCCTCATTAGGACCTGTTTTTGGTATCAAAGGTGGTGCAGCAGGTGGCGGATACTCACAAGTAATTCCGATGGAAGATATAAACCTTCATTTTACAGGTGATTTTGCTGCAATAGAAAAATCGCACAATTTACTTTCGGCGCTTATTGATAACAATTTGCAAAGTAAAACTCGCAATTTGAATCTTGATCCTCGTTCAATTAAATGGAAACGAGTAATGGATATGAATGAGCGAGCCTTACGTAACATAGTTATCGGCTTAGGTGGACAAACTCAAGGTGTTCCTCGCGAAACGGGATTTAATATTACCGCCGCGTCAGAAATAATGGCAATATTATGTCTCACAAAAGATATTAATGATTTGAAAGAAAAACTTGGTAATATCTTTATAGGTTATACATACGATAAAAAGCCAATATATGCGAAAGACCTTAAAGCCAATGGAGCAATGGCGGTATTATTAAAAGATGCCATTAAACCTAACCTTGTGCAAACTCTCGAAAATATGCCTGCAATTATCCATGGAGGTCCGTTTGCTAATATTGCTCAAGGAACAAACTCTTTAATTGCAACAAAAATGGGACTATCATTAAGCGATTTTGTTGTAACAGAGGCTGGGTTCGCTTCTGAGCTTGGTGCCGAAAAGTTCTTTAATATAAAAGCTCAATACGGAAACCTAACTCCAAACGCTGCTGTTTTAGTTGCCACAATTAGAGCCTTAAAATATCATGGAGGAGTCTCTCTTAGTGATTTGGAGCAAAATAATCCAGAGGCGGTAAAAATTGGATTAGCAAACCTTGATAAACATATTGAAAATCTTGAATATTTTAATTTTAGACCTATTGTTGCCATAAATAAATTTAGTTCTGATACAGACGAAGAAATCGCTGTAATTGCACAGCATCTAGATAAAATGGAAATAAGATACGCACTAAACGATTCGTGGGCAAAAGGAAGCGAAGGAGCTCTCGATTTAGCACAAATTGTTGTTGATACTGCAAATGCTTGTACTGCATGTTTTACTCCACTTTATGACTTTAATTGGAGCATTGAAAAGAAAATTGAAACAGTAGCCAAAAAGCTTTATGGAGCAGAAGCAGTCGAATATTCCTTAAAAGCACGTAAAGACCTAAGGACAATTATTAATCTCGGTCTCGATAAACTCCCTATTTGTATTGCAAAAACACAAAAATCATTGTCCGATAAAGCAAGTTTAATAAACCGACCAACAGGTTTTATTGTTAATATTCGGGAAATTGAAATTGCGGCTGGTGCAGGCTTTGTGATTCCAATTGCAGGCGATATAATGAGAATGCCAGGATTACCAGAGATTCCTTCGGCAGAGTTTATTGATATTGATAATGATGGGAACATTACTGGATTATCATAAAAAAATAGCTTATAAAAAAACCTCTCCTAAAAAGGAGAGGTTATGATTAAAAATAACTAACTTGTTAGTTAAATAATACTTTATTAAACTCTTAGATGACTCCTTGTTCTACCATTGCAGTTGCAACTTTAAGGAAACCAGCTATATTAGCACCTTTTACATAGTTAATATAACCTGTTTCATCTGTTCCGTGTTTAACACATGCTTCGTGAATTGCAGACATGATTTGGTGAAGCTTTTCGTCAACTTCTTCAGCAACCCAAGAAATTTTCATTGCATTTTGAGTCATTTCCAGACCCGAAGTTGCAACGCCACCAGCATTAACAGCTTTACCAGGGCCAAATAATATTTTATTGCCAATAAATGTTTCGACTGCTTCTGGAGTACAACCCATATTAGAAACTTCACCAACCAACATAACTTTGTTTGCAACTAATTGTTTAGCGTCATCACCGTTAAGTTCATTTTGAGTAGCACAAGGTAAAGCGATATTACATTTTACTTCCCAAGGTTTTTTACCTGCATGGAATTCTGCACCAAACTTTTTAGCATAAGGTTCAACGACATCATTGTTAGTAGCTCTTAATTCTAACATATAGTCAATTTTTTCTCCAGAAATTCCGTTTTTGTCGTAAATATAACCATCAGGACCTGAAATAGTAATAACTTTACCACCAAATTCAGTTGCTTTTTTAGCAGCACCCCAAGCAACATTACCGAAACCTGAAATTGATACAGTTTTTCCTTTAAAAGAATCACCTTTTGTTGCCAACATTTCTTTTGCAAAATAAATTGCACCAAAACCAGTAGCTTCTGGTCTAATTAAGCTACCACCCCAAGTTCTACCTTTTCCAGTAAAAACTCCAGTGTGTTCTTGAGCAAGTTTTTTATATGTACCATACATATAACCAATTTCTTTACCACTAACACCAATATCACCAGCAGGTACATCAGTTTCAGAACCAACCATATGCCAAAGTTCTAACATAAATGATTGACAAAAGCGCATTATTTCTCTGTCAGATCTTCCTCTGGTATTAAAATCAGATCCACCTTTTCCACCACCCATAGGTAATGTAGTAAGTGCATTTTTAAAGATTTGCTCAAAACCTAAAAACTTTAAAATAGAAAGGTTAACACTTGGATGAAATCTAATACCACCTTTATAAGGGCCTATTGCTCCGTTAAATTGAACACGGTAACCAAGATTAACATGAACCTTACCTTGATCATCTGTCCAAGGAACTTTAAATGTAAGAATTCTGTCTGGTTCAATTAATCTTTCGATAATGCCATTTGCTTCAAACTGCGGATTTTCATTATAAACGTCTTCAATAGTTTCAATAACTTCTTTAACTGACTGAAGATACTCAACTTCTCCTGGATGTTTTTTTTCCAAGTCGTTCATGATTTTTTCTACATTCATATTCTTTAATTTTTAATTATTAATTTTGCCTATATGGCTTTATTTCACTACAAATTCACAGGGTAAAGTTATTATTATTTTATTAAAAAAACTAAAAACTCACAAATATAATTTGATATTATTAGTTGATATTTATCAATCATGTTTGTATGCAAACTGATTTTTCTTAATTTTGCTAACCAAAATTTTTGTAATGCAAACAGAAAAAAGCGATATTGACAGAGTATTAAAAAGCCTCGATGAAAGAAAAAAAGAACTCGATTGTTTATATAGGATTGATGAGGAGTTAAAAAACTTTGATACTGACCTATATGAGGTCTTATCTGAATTGACAAAAATCATCCCTGATGGTTGGAGATTCGCAGAAATATGCAAAGTGAAAATTACAGTTCGAGATATCGAAGCCAGTACCGAGGGATTTAAAAAAACTGAACTAAAACTCTCATCCGATTTACTAATAAATCAAGAACCTGTTGGCGAAATAATTTTATGTTATGCAAAGCCTGTTAGAGCAGAAAAAGGCATATTCCTTAGTGAAGAAAATCGATTATTTCAAACCATTGTTAGCAAATTAAACCAGTATCTCTCATATCGAAAACTCAAAAAAATATATTCGGAGAATGTTAAAAGCAAATTTAAACTAAATAACACAGAATATGATTTTATCGAGTACCTTTCAAGTTTGCATTTAACAAAAGAAGAAATTACTTTAATCACAAAAGTACAGATTGATTTTAAAAAAGGTGAAACAATTTGCAAACAAGGTTCTTTCGCATCATTTATTATGATACTTAAAAATGGTTTGGTAAAAGCTACAATAGAAAACTCTCACTACAAAAGTCATATCTTCAAAATTACCACTCCCTTTAACATAATCGGATTGTCAAGTATGTATAATGACAATTATTATCATTTTAGTTGTCAGGCTTTAGAGCCATCAAAACTATACCTTATTGAGTACAGTAATTTTATTAAAATCATTCAATCAAACCCAAAATTTTCTATTGAAATAATGAAAATGTACTCAAACTCACTGCAAGGAGTTTACGACAAATTGGGCAGTATAGCTAACAAACAAGCCTTAGGTAAAGTTTGCGATTCGCTAATATATTTATCCGAAAAAGTCTTTAATTCCCACGTTATCGAAACAAGTATTACACGAAAAGATCTCGCCGAACTTTCTGGATTAGCAACAGAAAATCTTGTGCGAATTCTATCCGAACTTAAAAAAGACAAAATAATTTCTATAAATAATAAATCTATCGAAATCTTAAATATTGAGATGCTAAAAATGTTAGGAAACTTAGGATAAATGAAATTACCTCGTAATCAACATTAAATTAATTTCAAGATTTTTTCTGCTTTTATATGGTTGAATTAAAAAAAATTGTATATTTGATACAATTTAAGCATAGAAAAATGAAAAGTATCTACAAAATTTTGGCATTCTTCATTATATTTGGTGCATGTACGCCGCAGACCTACTATCAGTTAGTTGAAACAGAATCAAAGGATTTAGTAAAACACTTAGATTATCTGAGTTTTGAAAATGATGACTTACAAATATCGTATGATTTTTGGGGTGATAGAGGAAGTGGAAGTTTTATTGTTTTTAATAAAACAGATAAAGATGTTTTTATAGACCTTAAACGTTCACACCTAATAATTAATGATTTTGCTCACACTTATTTCCAAAATCGAATTTACGAAACTCCAAAAATATCGTTCTTTAGTGCTGCTAATGAGGAGGAAATAAAGGAGCAGAAAAAAATCAAATTTCCTGGTATTACCCCAAAAACAATTACTAACCAAGCGGCAGATGTAGTAAAATTTAACGAAGAGCGAATAATCTGCATACCACCAAATTGCTCTCAATTTGTTTTTGGTTTTTACTTACAAACAGAGCTATATCGCAATTGTAACTTAATTCGCTTCCCAAAACCTAAAGAATTAAGCTCTCAAGAGTTTTCGTATGAAGAAAGTCCTCTACAATTTCGAAATCGAATAACATACTCTTTTTCGGAGGACATTACGAACTATAAAAGTATAGAAAACGAATTTAGAGCTGTAAAAATTACAAATTATCCCGAAAATGGTTTTCTTGGTAGTGAGTACCCAAAATTCTGCAACGACAGTAGCTCATTAAAAACAACAATATTTATTTTCAGTAACAATACCTCTTATTACTTTAAATATAAACTGGATCCTGGAACAATAAAACACTAAGCTTATTGCTGTAAATAGCATCTATAAGAAAGCTTAAGCCAACATTTGAATTTCTTCAAGTTCTAATTAACATATTTTATAATTTGATAATAGATAAAAGAAACTACCATTTTTATTATTTAAATCAATAATGTGGAATTAGTAAAAAGTTTTTATTAATTTTAGATTTTCAAAAGTGCATTGAAAATTAAAATAATTACAATATAATATATGGTAGCAGCCTTTATAAACGAGACTACACCTAGCACGGGCGATTGCAAACAATTTGCAAATAAAACTGTTAGCTTTACGCATAGAAGAAACACTAATAAATTTACGATTATGATTTTTTACATAAAAAACCAATAAATGCAAGACAAAAAAATTAATAATATTGAGAACATTCCTGTAAACAGGGAAGAGGCAATAGAATTTTCTGAGCTTGATTTTCAAGACACTGAGTTTGATCAATTAATGAGCAAACGAATCCTAAAAGTTTTGCTAATTTGTAATAATTATGACAATTTCATGCTCGAAGAAGATGGGCGAATTGACGAGCAAATTTTTAATGAGTATATGACACTGGGGCTTAGATACCCACCAATGTTTATTAGAGTTGATTCTCCCGAAAAGGCATTTGAAAAACTCCAAAATAAAGATATTGATTTGGTAATAACCATGCTGAATATTACCAATGAAAACGCATTTGAGTTATCAAAAAAGATTAAAAGCAGATACAAAAAAATACCAATCGTTGTATTAACGCCCTTCTCTAGAGAAATTACAAAAAAAATTGGAAAAGAAGACCTAAGTGCGATTGATTATGTGTTTTGTTGGTTAGGAAACCCAGACATTATGCTTGCTATTATTAAACTAATAGAGGACAAAATGAATGCCCCTCACGATATTATCGAAATGGGAGTGCAAGCGGTAATTTTGGTAGAAGACAGCATTAGGTACTATTCTAGCATGTTGCCAATACTTTACAAAATCTTTTTTATCCAATCGCAAAGAGCATCCATCGAAGGAGCTAACAACCACCAGCAAAACTTACGAATGCGTGGACGACCCAAAATATTGCTTGCCACAAATTACAACGATGCAATGGATCTGTTCGAGAAATATCAAGAAAACATATTAGGCGTATTTAGCGATGTGAGATATAAAATCGATAATGTAATTGACAAACAAGCAGGAATAAAATTATGCAAAAAAATACAATCAATTGATCAAAACGTACCTTTATTATTATTGTCGTCCGAAAGTCATAATAAAGAACTTGCCGAAGAAATTAATGTCGATTTTATTGGAAAATATACCAAAAACTTTTCGTTTGAACTTAGAAATTTTATTATAAAAAACCTTCATCTTGGAAGTTTCCATTTTTATTGCCCTGCTAAAGGAAAGGTTATTTGCACGGCAACAAATTTAAAATCTTTTCAAGAACTAATACTAAAAGTATCTCCCGAATGCCTTGAATATCATGTAAGTAAAAACCATATTACAAAATGGCTTAATTCAAGATCATTGTTTTTATTAGCGCGTAATTTTAAGCATCTTACACTCGAACATTTTGAAAATATTGAAGATATACGCAATTTTATTCACGTGGCTATCTCCAATTATAGACATAATAGTGGAAGAGGAGTTATTACAAAATTTGAACAAAATACATTTGATTCATACTCAATATTTTCGAGAATTGGAGAGGGATATATAGGAGGCAAAGCACGTGGACTTGCGTTTACCGATTTATTAATTAAAAAATATAAACTCCGAAAAAAATATGATAAAGTTACAATAACAATACCGCGAACTGCGATATTATGTACCGATATTTTTGACGAATTTATGGAGGCAAATAAACTGTACGACATTGGAACCTCAAATTTAAGTGATGAGGAAATTTTACAACATTTTGTAAATGCAAAATTGCCAAACAGGATATTTACTAGCCTATATTCATTTATTTCATATACAGATAATCCAATTGCAATAAGATCATCAAGCCGACTCGAAGACTCTCATTATCAGCCGTTTGCAGGAGTGTATTCAACTTACATGATTCCAAATGTCGTTACTGATAAACATTTCACAATAAAACTATTAACAGAAGCAATAAAAAGCGTTTACGCATCAGTATTTTACAAAAACTCAAAAGCGTATATGGCGGCTACTGCAAATGTTATTGACGAAGAAAAAATGGGCGTTGTACTACAAGATGTTTGTGGAACAACCTATAAAGATAGGTTTTATCCGAGTTTCTCTGGTGTGGCAAGATCAATAAATTTTTATCCTATCGAACCCGAAAAATCAGAAGACGGTATTGTTAATATCGCACTTGGACTTGGAAAACACATTGTTGACGGGGGTAAATCATTGCGTTTTTCTCCAAAATTCCCCGCAAATACTTTGCAATTATCAACACCAGACCTTACACTTAGAGATACACAAAAGTTCTTCTTTGCACTTAGCCTCGACCCTCATAAATTTGTTCCTTCGATAAACGAAGACGTTAATATTATTAAACTTGAAATAAATGACGCCCATGCAGACAATGCTTTAAGACACATCGGCTCTACTTATGACATGAATAGCCATATAATTACAGACAGCATTATGTATGACGGCCGAAAACTAATAACTTTTGCTAATATTTTGAAACATAATTCTTTCCCTCTTAGCGAAATTCTTATCGATTTTATGAAAATTGGCAAAATGGAAATGAATAATCATATTGAAGTCGAGTTTGCAGTAAATTTCCCTCCAAAAGAAAGCCAGGAAAAAACAATATTCTCTTTATTGCAAATTCGCCCAATTATTGAAACAGACCAAGATGTTGACATCAACCTCGATAATATTGATACAAATAAAACAATCTTATACTCTGAATCAGTTTTAGGCAATGGCATTTATTCAAATATAAAAGATATTATTTATGTCAAAACGCAAAACTTTAACTTTCAAAACAACTTTAAAACAGTCGAGCTGATTGATAAACTTAATAAAAGCTTTATTGCCGAAGACAAAAACTATGTTTTAATTGGACCTGGCAGATGGGGATCTTCAGACCCATCCTTAGGAATACCAGTAAAATGGGCTAATATATCAGAAGCGAGAATAATAGTCGAATCTGGATTAACTAATTATAGAATAGACCCAAGCCAAGGCACGCATTTCTTTCATAACTTAACATCTTTTAAGGTAGGATATTTTACTATTAATCCTTTTCTCAATGATGGACTTTTTGATGAAGACTATCTTAATAATTTAGAATGTGTTTACGAAGATGATATTATTCGACATGTTAGATTTGATAAAGAGTTAAAAATTGAAATCAATGGCAAAACAAGCAAAGGCGTGGTGTATAAGAATAAATAAACCCAGTTATGTTGCATATTGATATAATTGATATATTTTTGCACTCCGATTTGTAATAAACAGCGAATGATAAAAGTTCTATATATTTCGTATGATGGCATGACCGATCCCTTAGGTGAATCGCAGGTAATCCCTTATTTGAAAGAGCTTAGTAAACAAGATATTAAAATTACAATACTCTCTGCCGAAAAGCAAGCTATTTTTGAATCGCGAAAAAATTACATACAAAACATCTTAAATGAATCTAATATTGAGTGGGTACCAATTACATACACAAAAAAACCCCCAGTAATTTCGACAATCATTGATATTAGAAAAATTTACAAAAAAGCTGTGAAAATATACCAAAACGAACTCTTTGACATTGTGCATTGCAGGTCGTATATCTCAGCTTTTGCAGGATTAAAACTTAAACAAAAATATGGCGTAAAGTTTCTTTTCGACATGCGTGGATTTTATGCCGATGAGCGGGTTGATGGCAATTTATGGCCTCAATCAAATCTAATTTATAAACAAGTTTACAAATACTTTAAAAATAAAGAAAAAGCTTTTTTTTCAAATGCAGACTATACAATCAGTCTTACTTATGCCGGAAAAGATATTATTCACAATAAATTTGGCTTTACTGATATTCCTATCGAAGTTATTCCGTGTTGTGCCGATACAAATTTATTTGACTATAGAAACATCAACAATACAGAAAAACAAGAGCTACAAACTGAATTAAATATCAATGAAAATGATTTTGTTTTATCGTATCTTGGGTCTTTAGGAACATGGTATATGCCCGAAGAAATGATGAAATTATTTTCAATTTTATTAAAACATAAACCCAATGCAAAATTCCTTATAATCACAAAAGACAATCAAGACTTAATACTTGATCTTGCAAAAAAACACAAGATAAACCCAAAATATTTAATTATACGTTCGGCAAACCGCAAAGAAGTCCCTCTTTTACTTTCTTTAAGCCAAATATCAATATTTTTTATTAAACCTGTTTTTAGTAAAAAAGCATCGTCTCCAACTAAACTTGCCGAAATATTAGGCATGGGAATACCTATTATTTGTAATGCAAATGTCGGAGATATTGATAAATTTGTACCCGAAAATAATTTAGGAATTATGATAGATTCTTTTGACACAGAATCATTAAATAATGCGTGTCAGCAAATAGACAATTTAATTAAAATTGATAAGAAGCATTTAAGGTCTGTTTCGGTAGGATTGTTTTCGCTTGATAAAGGTGTAAAACTATATTTTGGTGTCTATAAAAAACTAATGAGTGAATGAAAAAAATACTGGCAATAGTTCAACACCGCAAAGACAGATCTCCTGGACAAAGGTTTAGGTTTGAGCATTATATTCCAATTCTCGAAAAAAACGGCTATGAAATAATATTCTCAAATATCATTAGCGAAAAAGATGATGAGATCTTTTATTCAAAAAGAAAGTATTTTAAAAAGCTTTTGATTGTAATTAAGGCTTTTGCACATCGCCTAAAGGACATCAAAACTGCAAAAAACTGTGATATTATTTTTATTTATCGCGAAGCATTTATGTTAGGTGCAACATATTTTGAAAAACGCTTATCAAAATTGGACGTTCCAATAATTTTTGATTTTGATGATTCGATTTGGTTAAACGATACCAGCGAAGGAAATCAAAATTTAGCATGGTTAAAAAAGCCACAAAAAACTGCCAAAATTTGCAAACTTAGTGATTTAGTAATAGTTGGAAATCATTATCTTGCTAATTATGCGAAACAACACAATCCGAATGTTGAAATAATTCCTACAACAATAAATACTGATTATCATAAACCTGAATGTAATAAAATAGATTCAGACCGTATTTGCATTGGCTGGACGGGAACAACTACAACGCTTAAACATTACTACACAGCAATTCCTGTTCTAAAAAAAATAAAAGAAAAATATGGCGAAAAAGTTTATTTTAAAGTAATTGTTAACTCTAAAAATTGGACACAAGATTTAGATGTAAAACTTGTAAACTGGACAAAAGAGCAAGAAATAGAAGACTTGTGCGAATTCGACATTGGCATCATGCCTTTACCTGATGATGAGTGGAGCAAAGGGAAATGTGGCTTTAAAGGCTTGCAGTGTATGGCTCTTGGCATTTCAGTTGTAATGTCTCCAGTTGGTGTAAACTCCGAAATTATTGAGAATGGAGTAAACGGTTATTTGGCCGAAAAAAATGAGGTTTGGTTTAATTATTTATGTCAATTAATAGAATCATCTGAATTACGAAAAACTATAGGAAATACTGCAAAGAAAACCGTAGAAGAAAAATATTCTGTTAATGTTTGGGAAAAACGAGTTTTGGGATTGTTTGAAAAATACTGTTCGTAAATTTTATTTATCTATTAAACAATTGTTATATGCAAATCCGAGTGCTGCTATAATCCGAGTGTTGCTATAATCTTTATTTAAACGTAATCAACTGTTGAGGCTCAATAATAACTTCTAATAAATAATTCAAGTCTGCATAATTTCTGGCAGAGCTATACATATAATATTCAGGTTTTTCTACAAGCATACCTTTAACAGTGGTTTGGAAATCTTTACTGACGTTTACATTGCCTGCAATTTACTTGCAGAAATAGGATTTGATTTTTTGGCGGCAATGTAAAGTCGAAATTTATCACTGTACTCGGATTGCAAATAAATCCGAGCGAGCGGTAAGTATAAAACCGTTCGCTCGGCTTTACAATCCGAGTGTTGCTATAATCTTTATTTAAACGTAATTAACATTTGAATAGAGGAACAAAACAATTCATTTCCACAATCATCTATTAACAGTACAATAATTTGAGTTTTATTTTTACATTTGTGCTTTCTTTAAAATCACTATTATGGAAGGTGCTGTTTCAGATGCTACAACAAAAGGAGTTCAGGTTAAAAGTAAACCAACAAATTACCCAGCTTTAATAATATTAGTAACTGTGTTTTTTTTCTGGGGATTTATTGCTGCTGGGAATTCAGTTTTCATTCCTTTTTGCAAGCATTATTTTAGTCTTGACCAATTTCAAAGTCAGCTAATTGATTTTGCTTTTTATTTAGCATACTATATTGGGGCTTTAGCATTGTTTGCTTATGGAGCCTTTGGAGGCAATGATCCTGTAGCAAAAATGGGATATAAAAAATCTATTGTTGTTGGATTGTTATTATCTGCCATTGGAGCAGGAGTAATGATTTATGCAGTTAGTATTAATACTTTTTTAGGAATGCTTATCGGACTTTTTATTGTCGCATTAGGTTTCTCCCTACAACAAACTGCTGCCAACCCGTTTGCAATTGCACTTGGTAATCCTGCTACAGGTGCAGGACGAATAAACTTTTGTGGTGGCGTAAACTCATTTGGTACTGCAATAGGTCCAATAATTGTTGCAATTGCTTTATTTGGCTCAACAGCCGCTATTACTGACGACAAAATTGCTTCGCTTGGACTTGATAAAGTGATGATTTTATATTCGGCTGTAGGTTTATTGTTTTTATCAGCAGCAGCATTGTTTTTCTTTTCAAAAAAAGTTCCTGCTGGAATATCAACCGAAAAAACCGAAAAATCACAAAAAGCTTTTTATGCACTTATAATACTCACAGTTTTATTGATTTTAATGTTTGCACCAGTATTTCAATCATACACTAAAGATACTGCACATTTAACAAAAGAAGCACTTTTACATCTTGAAACTTATCGCATGGCATGGTTGTTTGGAGCACTTGCTGTGGTAGTAATATCCTTATTAGTTATCAAATCAAGAGCAACTAAAAAACCTAAAGGTTGGGGTGCAATGCAATATCCACAACTTGTGTTGGGAATGCTTGCTATTTTTGTTTATGTAGGTGTCGAAGTTGCCATTGTTAGTAATTTTGGTGAGTTATTGCAAAAACCCGCTTTTGGCGGATATAAAGCCAGCGAAGTAGCTCCTTTTATTTCGATGTATTGGGGAAGTTTAATGATTGGTAGGTGGACAGGCTCACTTGCTGCATTTGAATTAAAATCTAAACCTACAAAAATACTAATGATAGTTGTCCCACTTGTGGCATTTGGAATAGTTTTGGCTGTAAATGCAATTTCTCAATATGATATTAAACCATTGCTGTATTATGTAGTGCTTGTTTTAGTACAGATAGGTGCATTTACATACACTAAGAACAAACCTGCAAAAACTCTTATGACTTTCGGTATTCTCGGAATGATAATGATGATGATTGGTATTTTTACTACTGGACAAATTGCAGTTTATGCATTTATGAGTGGCGGACTATTCTGTTCAATAATGTGGTCTGCTATTTTTAATCTATCGCTTGCAGGTTTAGGCAAATATACAACTCAAGGTTCTGCATTTTTGGTTATGATGATACTTGGTGGAGCGGTTTTACCTCCAATGCAAGGTAAAATAGCCGACTTTTTACAATCAGGTTCTAATGTTGAAGGCTTTGGAATACACATGTCGTATTGGTTACCAGTAGTAGCATTTGCATATCTTACATTCTTTGCTTATTATGTAAATAAGTTACTTAAAAAACAAGGAATTGATTATGATGGTGCTATGTAAATTACGTGAGTATTAAGGATTGTACAAGAATAAAAAACTATTGCTCAATAAAATTCAGAACTTTTGATTTATTCGCAAATCAGCAATCCTCAGATTTAAAAATTAAGAACCAATTCTTTTGTATTATTAACCTGAGTTCGATATACTTTTTGAGTTCAGGACGCTTAGAAATAGTAAGATTCTATCAAAAAGGACTTTCTTCGATTGCTTTTTCTAAACTTTTCGCCATTAAGATAAAATCATCAACAGATAATTCTTTAATATACAACAGCCCATGAGTTGCACGAATTAAAGGATGTTCATTTTCATAGAAGAAATCTTTTCCTAAGAGTAATTGAATTTGTTTGAGTTGATTTACCCAGATTTTTTGAGTTAATTCATTAAACTTCCCATCATACTCAAAACTCGGAAACGAAGCTTTTACTTGGCTCATATAACTTTCAGAAAATGAATTTTCTAAAACATTCAATGAATTTAATGAGACTGGAACAATAATATCAGCATCTGAAGGCTCAAATTTAAACCAAACATTTCTATAACCAATAATTTTTAGATGCGAAAGATCTTCTTCTTTTTGCCACTCCGTTATTGCACCAGCAATTGCTTGTAAAACTTTGTAATGCGTGTCTGGTCCGCTTCCTTCGGGATCCATAGCCAAGCTAATAATAGACGGTTTATATTTCCTAAATTCTTCTAATACTGGAAGCATGTCGCGATTTTTTTCGGGTAATTCAGTAAAAATATCTCCTTTATAAAACCCCAATCGTAGATGATGTATATTTTTAATTGGCGTACCAAAATGTGCCCACACAAGCTCTTCTTCAAACTCACGAATCATTCCTTTCATTTCTTGAATCTTGGGTGAGTTTTTTGCTCCATCATAACTACTTTCTAATTCTAATATTATTTCTTCTATTATAAAATTTAAATGCAACTTATCTTTTATGCCCCATATTCCAACTATAGAGCGAATTACTCGATGGCACAATCCTCTTTTCTTACCATGCTCATTTCTACTTGCAACAGAACCAAGAAAATGATATACGTCTTTATTCCATTTATGCTTATATCCACATTCAAAAAAGTCAGCATAATTTAACATCTGCACTTTACCTCTTCTAATAAAACTTTGACATTCTCTCAGCACTTCGATTGCAAAATGATTGGTAACAGCAGTAAAACCCGAAGTTAAAACAGAAAAATGTATTTCATTTTTTGCTGAACGAATTTGACGATTAATATAAGGCATAATTCCCAACATAATATCATCATGATGAGGACCAGTATGATAAATAAGCTTATTGTCTTCGGTTTGCATTCCCTTATATAATTTGGCTTCAATCGAATCAATAACAGACTGAACTGTATTCAAATTTAAGTTTGGTATTTTACTGGTAAAAGGGTCTTTTTTAAGGTCTTCGATTGTTAAATGATGGGCATATTTATTAATTTTTTCACAAAGGTCTATTATTGACTTTTCTGTTTTTGCATGTGTCCAATCTCCATCATTATAATATTGATTAATACTATCTGACAACTTACTAGCAGCACCCTTTGTAAGATAGAACCTACTGTTTTTTTGACGCTGAAGGACAGTTGCTGGGTAAATTGTATTTGGACTACTTTCGAGAGCTTTTTTTACAATATCTGCTTTAGCTTCACCTGCAGCAAAAATAATAGAGACTGCATCTGGATTATAAGTAATTGTGTTTAATCCAATTGTAATAACAAGTCGAGTTTTAGAAATTTCTATTCCCCCTAAATCGCCTGCAGCAACCGCCTGAGTTTCAAAATTAGTTTTTGTTAAGCGTGTAGTGGAATAATGGTCTGAGCCGCGAGTGTTAAACGCAATATGACCATCAGGACCTATCCCTCCCAAAAAGAAACCTATACCTCCCTTATTTCTGATTTGTTGTTCATAATTAAAGCACCAATTATCAATCATAAAAATTGATTTTTGCTGTAATTTTTCATGATATGTATTTGGTTCACGAAATCGTAAAGATAAGTCTATTGTTGCATCAGGAAATACTTCTGAATAATGTTTGTTTTTTACTAAAGGAATTAAATTAGCATTTATAAATTGAGCTTTTTTCACATCTAAGCCCAAACCATTGATATAGTACTTCATAACATAGTTGTGAAAACTATTGTGCTGCTCTGGATTAATTGGATAAAACTCATCTATTTGAACAAATTGCAAGCCTCGTAAATCTGGTTTAAGCATATCTCCCAAACCATACTGAGAACGAATTTCTTTGCTTTTTGCTATATTCCAATTTTGCAGAAAAAACTGTATGTATTTGATAAAATACTCTGGAGTTTTACCAGTTGGCAAACTAATAACACCTTCAGGATTTTCATTAACCCATTCCAAAAAGCGAAGTGAGGTCATAAGCCCTAAATTTGGAAAATTATCAACCACTATGTATGGGATTTTTGTTCCTAACTCACTGACATTTGATAAATTAAAAAAAGCTCGTTCGACTTTAGATGTAAATATAGTATCCATTTGTATTCTTAGTGTTATTTATAATATTAACCCGACAGTCTCTTACCGTTATTTTATGAAGCAGCATATTGAATATCTTCATGTTCAAAATATTTCTTCACTCTGTCTTGATTCGACTGTAGCATCACCATATGATCCTCAACGTTATTCCTTAGTTGCTCTTCATTTCTTGGTGATGGCTTTATAGACATACCATATTTCAAATCGCAATTCAGATATTCATCAGGATTTTTCTCTGGAGAATAGGATGGTAAGTGAAAAATTTCAATTTTAGATTTGTTTTTTTCTACCCATTCTTTAACAAGATTGCTATGATGAACTCTGAGATTATCTAGAATTAAAAACACTTTTCTTGGTTTATTTTTAATGAGTTGCATCAGAAATTCAATTAATCGCTCTGCATTCATACTTCCTGAATAAATCATAAATTCAACAAGACCTTGGTTGGTTACAGTGGAAATCATATTCACAGAGAAACGTTTTGACATACTTAATTTTACAGGTGTCTTTCCTTTAGGAGCATAAGAGCGACCATGTTGGTTACTGTTTCTAACTCCTGTTTCATCGCCCCAATGAATTACTGCGTCTTCTTTTTTTGCTCGTTCCTTAATGGCCGGATACTCCTGATCTAACCACAATTGAACTTTTTTTGAGCACTGTTCATACGCTCTCTTCTTTGGCTTTTGTGGGCTAAATCCCCAAGATCTCAAATAATTACCCATAGTGCTAATTGCCAATATGATTCCAAACTCCCTTTCCACAAGTTCCTTAACAGCTTTCCTTGTCCATAGAGCATAAGAAAGCTTCAACTGATCTGGCAT
>JAQVOR010000220.1 GCA_028702535.1 Bacteroidales bacterium | reverse complement strand
AAGTAACAACAATATCAGTTAGAGCCTTAATTTCTGCAGTTGTATTAACATACGAAATAACTGTATGCCCAGGATATTGTTTTATAAACTCTTCAAATTTATCAGACGGACATGAATCAGCTAAGGAGCAACCCGCTTTAAGGTCGGGAATAATCACTTTTTTATTCGGTGAAAGTATTTTTGCCGTTTCTGCCATAAAATGTACACCTAGAAAAACTATGATGTCAGCATTAGTTTTTGCAGCTTGTTGAGACAATTGTAAACTGTCGCCAATATAATCTGAAATATCTTGCAATTCACCATCAATATAAAAGTGCCCAAGGATAACCGCATTCTTTTCCTTTTTTAATTTTTTAATTTCTTCTTTAAGATTTATATCTTTGGGCATGTCAATTTTTAAAAAACCAAAATTTTCTAAATCTGAATAATTCATAATAATATTAATATTTAATTAATTTATCTAAAATATAATTATTATAATAGCATGTTGATAAGTCTAATAATTGTAACAAATTTAGCATATTTTAGTTGCATTATTTAGTTATCACTTTTTATAAACAACAAAAGTACAAAGATTTGGTTGAATATCAGCTAATTAATTTTTTAATCAACAGATGTTTATAATACTTATCATTTTAAAGTTTCATCTTAAAAACTTAAAAAAAGTTGATAAGTATGTTGATTAGTTTTATTAAATTTACACTAAGTTTTTAGGATTTAATTAAACTTTTTATATCAGACTTAGCTTTTTATAATGCAAATTTATTTTTAATTAGTTTTCTACAAGTATCAACAATGTTTATAAAACTTGTTCATAATTTACAACATTGTGTATCAGTTAATTAAGTTTTTATGGGTTTTTTAAGCCTCTGTTTTACAATAAATTAACAACATTTTTAAAATTGTTTATAAGTATTATTTGCTTTTTAATAAGCCTTTGAGAGTCAAATTATTGACAATTATTAATTATTTATTTATGGAAAATATATTCAGTTTTCATCATAGTGAAGATTTTTAATTTTAAAACAAATAATTATGAAAACAAAGATTTTTTTAATTGGTATTTTTTTAATGCTTTTTGCTTCAATATTATTTTCAGCAACAATTGAAGGAAGTGTTAGCGATAATGCAAGTGGAAATTCAATTTCTGATGCAGAAGTAAAATTATATAAAATGGGTATTATTATCCGAACCGTAAAAACTGATAATATCGGGATGTTTAAATTTGATAATCTTGATGAAGGTCCTTATAATGTTAGAGTTAATGTAAAAGGGTATTCAGAGTTTTTTGAAAAGAATATAATTCTTGGGAAAAATGATTTTCATAGAATGACAATTTTTATGATAGCTGAAGTACTTGCTGTACAAGATAATACAAATCATATTATATTGGATGCTACTAGTAAAGATGAAAAACCAGTTTCGTCTGTATCTCTGATGCATAAATCAAATTCTGGTAATCGTTCTTATTTTGGTACAAATTCTGAAGCCGCTTATGATGATGTATATGTTCAGCATAATACAGAATCGTATGATTTTATTCAAGAAAATGGTTTTAAAGCTGTATTAAATGATCCATTATCAACTTTTTCGATTGATGTTGATAGAGCAGCTTATGCAAATGTTCGCAGATTTATAAATAATTCTCAAATGCCTTATGCCGATGCTGTAAGAATTGAAGAAATGATAAACTATTTTGATTACGATTATGAAAATCCGCAGAATGAACATCCGTTTGGTACTCATTTAGAACTTGGAAACTGCCCATGGAATAAAAATAGTAAATTGTTAATGATTGGAATACAAGGCGAGGAAATGGAAACCGAAAATATACCTGCTTGTAATCTTGTATTTCTTATTGATGTTTCTGGTTCAATGAATTCTGATAATAAATTGGGATTACTTAAAAAATCATTTAGACTGCTTGTCGATAAACTAAGACCAGAAGATAAGGTTTCGATAGTTGTTTATGCCGGTGCTGCTGGTTGTGTGTTACCATCTACAAGAGGAAAAGATAAAACTAAAATATTAGCTGCTCTTGATGGATTAGCAGCTGGTGGATCAACAGCTGGTGGTGCAGGAATTAAGTTAGCATATCAAATAGCTGTAGATAATTTTATTAAAGGTGGAAATAACAGAGTAATATTAGCTACTGATGGTGATTTTAATATTGGTGCAAGTAGTGATGGTGAAATGGAAAGACTTATCGAAAAGAAAAGAGATTTAGGTATTTATTTAACTGTTTTGGGATTTGGAATGGGTAATTACAAAGATTCTAAAATGGAAAAATTATCTAACAAAGGAAATGGAAATTACGCTTATATTGATAATATCATGGAAGCAAATAAAATATTTGGACAAGAACTTTGGGGAACACTTTATACTATCGCAAAAGATGTTAAAATCCAAATTGAATTTAATCCTAATAAAGTAAAAGAATATCGTTTAATAGGTTATGAAAACAGAATGCTTAATAAAGAAGATTTTAATGATGATAAAAAGGATGCTGGCGAAATAGGAAGTGGACATACTGTAACTGCAATTTATGAAATTGTTTTAGCTGAAGGTACAGAATCATCTGACAAAGTCGATCCTCTCAATTATCAAACAAGTAGTGTTGTTAAAAGTAACGATATAATGACCTTAAAAATTAGATATAAAAAACCAGATCAGGATTTTAGCCGACTAATTACAGAAAAAGTTACAGTAAGAGATCTTAAAAAATCAGAAAATTCTAAAAACTTTATGCTGGCTGTTTCTGTAGCAGAGTTTGGAATGTTATTGAGAGACTCTGAATTTAAAGGTAGTGCAAGTTACGATCATGTATTGTTATGGGCTAAGAGAGCTAAAGGCGAAGATACTTATGGCTATGTTGCCGAGTTGATAACTCTTGTTGAAAGAACTAAGTTGTTAGCAAAATTGTAAAGATTAAAAAATTGTATTTGGGAGTTCAATACACTTGATAACATAACATTAATAAGACTTTGCTAGGTAAATGTAAAAGGTGTATAACGTAGTCCAAGTTTATTTGCATTGGAGGTGTCATTTTAGCACCTCCGATTTTTTGTAATCCGTTTTTTAACGTTTCCATAACCGCTAATGCGGATGATGGAAAGTTGGAAAAACGCTACAGTGATAAATTTCGACTTTACTTTGCCGCCAAAAAATCAAATCATAATTCTGCAAGTAAATTGCAGGCAATGTAAACGTCAGTAAAGATTACTAAACCAAAACCTCAAAATTGATATTCTTTATAACCTTTTTTATAACGTTTCCATAAC
>JAQVOR010000219.1 GCA_028702535.1 Bacteroidales bacterium | reverse complement strand
TAAACAACTCATCTTGACTTTCGTTTGCCATCTTTTTAAGCTGAATAACTCTACTAGCTTTAATGTTGCCTTTAGAGTCCTTCGACAATAACTATAAAATGCCATCTACTAGCATTTTACTCTCAGGATCTTTAGCCATCGAGGAAATGAAAGCTTTTACTTTAGCAACCCCTTCATTTACTGTATCATCATAACCATCGGTTTCATAATGTCCAAGCATTATGCGCATGGTTCCAGCAGCATTAGTAAACGTGTGCGACCGCTGATTGCTTTTTAATTGAAATAAATCTGCTTTCATAAGCATAGCCTCATGAAATGACAAATACACTTCTTTCTTCTTTTCAGCCAAAAGCTTAGATAGTTTTTGCAACTCTGGAAATACTTGTTCTAATGTTAGATCTATAAGATCCTTATAAGCCTCCCGATCATCTGCTCTTCTCTTACGAGCATCTTGTTTCTCTTTTTTTTGTTTGAACTCCTGAAATTCTCTTAGATCTTCAGGTGTCATTTCTACTTGTTTTGTTTCCATTTTCTGTAATAATTAAAGGATTTAACATTTTTTGATATTAATTTACGTTCTGTTTGATACAAAATGAATTGACTATTAGGCGACACATGTTCTTGCGTACACAGTCGATATTCTGTTTGATTACGACCATATTTCGTATATGATATAAATAGCTGCTTATCTGTAAATTTCATTGCAGCTTTCATTTCGCACAGGGCTAAGTCTAAGTTTGAATATATTTTTATCATTAGTTCTGAAATATTAGTTCGTTTATTATGTCATCTGTAATTTCGCCTATAGCTTTAAAATCTTTCTGCTTTTTGGTAAAGGCATAGTAGATGTTAATAAGTCGTGCTTTTGGTATTGCATTAAATGAGGTGTGGTCGGTTGCACGACACGCAATAGATTTAATTATTTGGATATTTTGCTCTTTATTCAGCACTTTTAAATATCCGCCTATTGATGCTATAACTCTTTTTCGCCAAACATCCATTTCTAATAATTGAGGATTAAGAACTTCGTCAAGTTTTGTAACGGCATCTATAAGCTCCGTTAATGACATCTCTTGACTTGTAAAATGTCCGTAAGAAGCAATAATAGCCTCTTTTTCATCTGGACGTAAACCAGCTCTGTTACAAAGTGTATGAAACTTAATTAAGAGCTTTTTTTGCTGTACTTCTACTGTTGTTTTCATATTATTCTTTTATTAATGTTGAGTGGAACAATTGTGCTTTTTCTTCATCGATGATGATATTACCTCCTGGAACTCGACCCGAAATATTAGCCTGTAGTCCAACAATATACACTATAACTTTTGCTAGTTTTTTGATTAATTTAGCTGTGGATGTGTAAGGCTCATTTCTATCTTCGTGTGCAAGGAATATAAATAGTTTGTTTGGGTATTCTTTAAACAATTTACGCAAATTGCCATAGGCTAAATCATCTTTATAAACGGTTACATTATCTATAAATATGACTTCTGGTGATCTTCTTTTTGATAGTTTATTTTGTAATTCTGCGTAATCTATATATTCGCTAAATTGCAAGTTGCGATTATCAGTACTAAGCTTTGCTCTTTTGCAAGCCTCGACAAAATCTTTACCCAACCCCTCTTCGCCTGATATGTATAAGGTCCGTTTTGTCAAAGAAAGGGCAGCAGCCAGTTTTAGTGCAAACCATGTTTTGCCATTTTTTTCAGCTCCCCAGATGAGCCACGCTCCAGCATCTTCGGGCTTTCCAAATACTTCAGCAAATATACCATCGAGTTCAATAGTTGTAAACTTTTTGCTATACATTGTTGATATACTAAGAGTTCTAGCCATGCTGCATATTGTTTAAGATTAGTAATGATTCGGCACGTCTTAATCCACCAATATTGCCATCTTGCTGTATGAGACACTTATTTACAATGTTTGGGATTAACTCCTGGGCAACTGCATTAACTGTAAGGACATCAGTAATAAGCTTTTTATAGAAAAGCTGTTTTTCCTTACGATCAACCGGAACAATAGAGCTATATTTTTCTGAGTAACGTGAGAATATCTCACGATAACCAACTTTACGGCAATTTATACCTCGCTCTATTTTTGCACGAAGACCTTCTGCCCCCATCATGTACCAACCGCATACATTTTCGGTTGCATTCCACAGTTCTTTTATCTCTAAAAATGCTGCATAATCTAAATCGCCAGCTTCATCTATTATAATAAGTGGCGTTGGCAATACATGTAAGTAATACTTTATATTACTCATAATTTCGGCATATTTACCTTTATCATCAACTCCAATAGCGGTTGCAAGTGCCTTTATAAATCTATGCTTAGTTTTACTCTGTGAGGCATCGACATAAAAGCAATTACGGCGATTACGTGCCATCCACTTTGCCGTAAATGTTTTGCCTATCCCACAATCATCTACAAATATACGTGCCTTTGCAAATTCTTGACAAAAGGCAATCTCCTCTTCAATCATTTGAAATACTTCGGTAGCTGCTACTTTCCAATCACGGCTGTTAAGCGTAACGCCTAAATTTTTGCCTATTGTAAACCATTGCTGATCACTAAGCAACTTTACAGTTTCGCCATTTTTTAATCGACTGTAAATACTGTTATTGATTGAATGTGTTCTTGCGAAAGCAGCATCACTGCCTGTAAAATGCTTTCGATTCTCTAGCAAAGCCTTTGCTACTTTTACTCTAAACTCTTGTGTAAGTTCCATATTGCTTCTGTTTTAAATTTAAAATCTATCTATTAAACTTTGTTTATACGCTGGTTCAAAATCATTTAATTCATCTTCAAAATCCAAATTATCGGGCATTACAGCAACTGCTGCACTTTCAATCTTTTTTTCTGAGGGGTGTAATTCGCTAATTTTAAAACTAGTTTTCTTGGGGGCAAATCCAGTTTCTAATACTGTAATTTTGTCAATCGATTTACGCCGCTTATTAGCAAAACCCTCTATTGACATTTGGTATTTACTCATTAGTTCGCGTGCTATTACATCTTCTGGTATCTGATCAACTTTTGCACGATGATAAACAGGTTTTGCAATTAATTCGCAAATAAATCTATCACCAATAAAAGCATAAGCTTTTAATACATTATAATAATTATCATCTAGCCATTTAACAGTAATTTGCTGCCCTTCTATAAGTGTCATTAGTTTTATCAATTCCTCTCCAGTTGCAATTTTGCCATCGTTGCCGAGTAGAAACTCCGATGATTGCAATTTTACCTGTCCAACATTACAAGAAGTTTTTGTTGTGTGTCCTAAATAAGGAATGATACCACGGTAATTTGTAGG
>JAQVOR010000094.1 GCA_028702535.1 Bacteroidales bacterium | reverse complement strand
ATTTTATTGTGTTTGATTTCTAATAAAGATAGGGGGTTTGTAGTAATTTGAAAATAATTAATTATTTAATTTCATAGGATGGAAACGTGGTTAAGAGTTAAGAGTGGGGAGTTGGGAGTGGGGAGTGGGGAGTTGGGAGTGGGGAGTGGGGAGTGGGGAGTGGGGAGTGGGGAGTGGGGAGTGGGGAGTGGGGAGTCATGCAGAGCCTTTAGAATTGAACGAATAAAACAACTATCATATTCATTATATCGAAAAAAACACACATAAAAAAAAACGCAATTTTCATTGCGTTTTGTTGTTTATCGTTATTTTAATTATTTCTTCAATATTGCTTTAAGAACTTTGTCTTTAGGCATTTTTTTAGTACAGAAGAACCAATCTTTACAATCTATATCTATATCTAGCATTCTTTCTTTTGCAGCTCCGCATGTTCCAGCTGGAGATATAATCACGTCATCACCTGGATTCCAATCAGCTGGAGTTGCAACTCCAAATTCATCAGCAGTTTGCATAGCAATTAGTGCTCTATATAACTCATCAAAGTTTCTACCTAAACTTAGTGGATAATAAATAATTGCACGAATTATACCTTTTGGATCAACAAAGAATACTGCTCTAACAGCTTTAGTATTACTTTCGCCAGGCATAATCATTCCATATTTTGACGACACGTTCATAGAAATATCTTCAATCAAAGGGAATTTAACTTCGATATTCTTCATTCCCTTAAACTCGATTTTCTCTTGTATTGTGCGTAACCAAGCAATATGACTGGTTAATCCGTCAACTGATAAACCTACAAGTTTACAATTTGCCTCTTCAAATTTGTCTTCCATATTTGCAAAAGTCATAAACTCCGAAGTACATACTGGTGTAAAATCAGCAGGATGACTAAATAAAATTGCCCAACTTCCTTTGTAATCTTTAGGGAAATTAATTACTCCTTGTGTAGTTTCAGCAACAAACTCAGGTGCTTTTTCGCCAATTCGTGGCATTGCAATTACGTTTACATTGTTTTTTTCTTCCATTTTTTTTAATTTTAATTGTTAGTAATTTATTAATTTAACTTTTAAACTCACCTTTAATATTTAACTTAATATGATGAACTTGAAAGCCTGGTATTTTGTTTTTATTAAAATAATCAATTAGTATATTATTAAGGTCTTCGTCATAATAATCATCAATTCTTTGTGATCCATCCTCAAAGAGATGATGGTGCATTTGTGTAATCCCATCGTATCTAAAAACCCCACCAGCTTTTTCGACTTTGTTAATTATTTTATTTTCAACAAATGTTTCTAAAGTCTTATAAATTGTTCCTTGCGATATTGCAGGGTTTTTTGTTTGGACATATTTTATAATTTCGTCTGTTGTCGGATGATTCCCTAAATCATAAACCGCCTCTAAAATTGTCATTCGTTGCGTAGTTAGTTTTAGACCTGAATTTTTAATTTTGTCAAATATGTTTAGATTCTTGTTTGCCATAAGTTAATAATCATTATTAAATGATAACTAATACTAAAACAGAATCGATCCCATTTTGTTCAAAGAAAAATAAAAAAAGCGGTTAAACCGCTTTTTTATATCGTATTTGAAAACTACGAGGACTTAAGTATTCTTGCAAAGATTATTTAATTTCAAAAATATTTCCAGAATGCAAAAGTCCTTTTAGATCTTTTATCTTTGAGTTCTTTTTTGCATGTTCAACCTGTTCATCGAGCATTGCTTCATAAGTAGGCTGATCAACCGAGCGAATTACCCCAATTGCGACTGGCAATTCGGGATATGTCATACGTGCTAACATATAATGGATATTCGGATTTTGGGTCTTTTTATCGTGTACCAGAATATCGTCCATAGTAATACCATTTTCACCAATTTTAACAGCTTTTATTTCCTGTCCATCAAGAATAAGGCCTTTATCGTTTTCTTTTCCGAAAATCATTTTCTTGTCATGCTCCAACAGTATCATTCGATCGTCTCTAACATCTTTAGCAACTATTTGTTCGTGAATATCATTGTTAAAAATCACACAATTTTGTAAAATTTCAATAACGCTTGTTCCATCGTGCTTTGCTGCATCAATAAACACACTCTCCATGCCTTTTGGCTCCTTATCAACCACTCTGGCAAAGAAAGTTCCTTGTGCGGCAATAGTCAATTCGCCAGGTAAGAATGGATTTTCAATTGTACCATGAGGCGAGGTTTTTGTAATTGATCCTAAAGGTGTAGTTGGTGAATATTGTCCTTTCGTAAGTCCGTAAATTTTGTTATTAAATATCATAATATTAAGGTTGATATTACGCCTAATAGTATGAATAAAGTGGTTTCCACCAATTGCCATAGAATCGCCATCACCTGTTGCAACCCACACATGCAAATCAGGTCTTGAAATTTTTAGTCCTGATGCAATTGGAAGAGCACGACCATGTAATGTATGAAACCCATAAGTTTTCATGTAATAAGGGAATCGCGATGAGCAACCAATCCCTGAAATAAAGACAACATTTTCTTTAGTAACGCCTGTTTCGGGTAAAGCTTTTTGAACAGCGGCTAATATAGGATATCCTCCACAACCTGCACACCATTTTACTTGACCATCGATTTGAAAATCGGCTCTTGTAAGTTTTGTTTGTGATTGTGTCATAATTATTTTTCCTCCAATGTTTTTTTAAACTTGTTTTTTAATTCTTTGATAAAAAATGGTAATCCTTGAATTTTATTATATTGTTGATAACTAAATTCAGGGTGCTGAGAGCGAAGATAATCGACAAATTGTCCAAGATTCAATTCACACACTAAATGTTTTTTAAATTTACTAAAAACCTCTTTAGTATTTTTCGGTAATGGAAAAATATAGTTAAAATGTGCAAGACTAATATCATAACCTTCTTCGCGCAACTCGGTAACAGCAACATTCAAAGCCCCAAACGTACCTCCCCAACCAATAATAAGTAGTTCTCCACCCTTAGGATTTCCAATAATTTTTTGTTCGGGGATATAGTTCTCAATTTTTTGAACTTTTCCAGCCCGATATTTACTCATAACCTCGTGATTAAAAGGATCGTGAGATACGGCACCATAAATATCGGATTTTTCTAATCCCCCAATACGATGTTGTAAGCCTTCTTGTCCAGGTATAGCCCAAAATCTGTTGAGTTTTTCTGGGTCTCTTCTATAAGGTTGGAAATCGGGGTCATTATCTTTTACCAATGGTGGTATAATTTCTGGCAATTTATCTACATTTGGTATTTCCCATAATTCTGTTCCATTTGCAAGATAACCGTCTGTTAATAAAATAACAGGTGTCATGTGTTCTAAAGCTATTCTCACAGCCTCAAATGCGAACTTAAAACAATTGCCTGGTGTTGATGCAGCAATAACTGGTAGTGGACTTTCGCCGTGACGACCATATATAGCTTGCATAAGATCGCTTTGCTCTGTTTTTGTTGGCAATCCTGTTGAGGGGCCACCTCTTTGCACATCAACGATTACTAAAGGCAATTCTGTTATAACTGCTAAACCCGCAGCTTCAGTTTTAAGAGCAAGACCAGGGCCTGAAGTTGTTGTAACCCCAAGACTTCCTGCAAAACTAGCACCAATCGCCGAACAGATACCTGCAATTTCATCTTCGGCTTGGAAAGTTTTAACATCCAAATATTTGTGCAGACTAAGTTCCTGAAGTATTTCAGTTGCGGGTGTAATAGGATATGAGCCTAAGAACAATTTAACGCCAGCTTTTTGAGTTCCTGCAATTAATCCCCAAGCAGTTGCTGCATTTCCTGTAACTTGTCGAAAAGTTCCTTTTCTATTTTTTGCTGGATTAATATTAAACTGCGTTGCAATAGCCTCAACAGTTTCGGCGTAATTATATCCTGCAAATAAAACGGCTTTATTAATTGTTACAAGATCTGGTTTTTTTGCGAATTTCTTAACAATAAACTCTTCTCCTTTTTTTACATCTCGATTAAATAACCAGAATAACAATCCCATTACAAACTGATTTCGAGTTTTATCAGCAGTTTTGTGGTCAATATCTAATTCTAATGAATTTACAGTTGCACGCGACAATGAGGTTATTGGGGCTTTTATTAAGGTGTATCCCTTTAAAGAATTGTCGTGCAGTGGATCTTCGATATACCCAGCTTTTTTATAATGTTTATTATCAAAATTATCGATGTCGATAATTATGGTTGCACCAGGCTTAACCCATTTCATGTTAGTTTTGAGTGCAGCTGGATTTAATGCTATCAAAACATCAGCAAGATCTCCAGGAGTTTGAACGGCTTTGTTACCGATATGCACTTGAAAACCAGATACCCCCGCAACAGTTCCTTGTGGGGCACGAATCTCGGATGGATAATCAGGAAAAGTAGATAAATCATTGCCAAAAGAAGCCGAGGCGTCTGAAAATTGATTCCCAGTTAACTGCATTCCGTCACCTGAATCACCGGCAAATTTTACAACCACCTCTTCTAATTCAATTACATTTTTTTGGTTGTTTCCCATTTGTATTTCTATTATGGTTTTATAAAAAACAAAATTAAACACTTATCTTCTATTTCTAAAATAATTTGATGTTTATTAAATTGTTTTACAACATACACAAAACTCTGACTTATAACATAATGCGTCATTAACACATACATGTTAGAATTGAAACATGATTTTTAACAGGTTTTACAATGCCTATTTTAATGATTTATCAAAAATACTAGGCTTAGGGTTTGTAAAACAATAAACTAAGCATTTTGACTTGTTCTCTTCGATAAAAACTCATTTCGACAAGCTATTAGCTAATCTTTGCGTTTCGAGAAACAACAAAATATCTTCGTCCATTCTGCATTCTTTATTGTTTTACAAACCCTTACTTAATTGCATTATATTGAAAACCTAATCTTTTGCCTGTTTGCATTTTTGATTTGTTGATTCTTTCTTTCATGTGATCAACATTAACTATCTTAACATCATTATAAGGTGGGACTAACAAATCAAATTTTAACACGTAAGCTATTGCTGCCTCTAGCATTTCACGAATATTGGAGGCATTAACTTTATTTTTGTCAAACTCTGGAAAATTAAACCCCAGTTCTCTTCGCCCCTCTATAAAAAAAGTTCCATCCTTATTGACAAAAACTCGACCTATCAGATAGCCCAAATCCTCAAGTCTATTGAACTTAAAAGAGTCGGCCAAAAAGTTATAGATATTTATTATTCCTGAGTAAGTCATTAATGGACGTTCAGTATAATAATTATTTTTCCAAATTTCGTGATTACGCGGAAACTCAAATACATTTGAGTGCATATTAAAAATTATCAAATCACCAGCTATCTTTACCTCAGTTTCAAACATACCACGATCACGATATTCTAAACATATTCTCTCGTCTTCGTGTTTAAGCTCTGCATTATACTGAAGGACAATATCTTGCAATTCTTTCTTCAATAACTTAAATGCAATCTTAGTCTGGTCAAAAACTGTTTGTTTTAAAACCGATTTTTCTTTTAATGTTGAAATAATATGCTCTTTAACTGATTTGTTTTCTGTTTTCATAATTAATAAGATTTAGCAAATAAAACTCTAAAATTTGATGGTTTCCCAGAATAAATACATTTTCCTTGTTCGAGTACAGGATTTACAGGGATAAGCCGTATAGTCGCTTTTGTTTCGTTTTTAATTTTTTCTTCAGTTTCACTTGTACCGTCCCAATGTGCTTCTATAAAGCCAGGTTTTGTTTCAAGTTTATTTTTAAACTCCTCCCAATCATCTACTTTATAGGTATTTTGGGTTCTAAAGTTTAAAGCCTTTTGGTGGATATTCTCTTGTATCTCGACCAACAAAGTTTTAATATGCTCCAAAATATTATCGTCTGCTATAATCTGTTTTTCAAAATTATCGCGTCTCGCCACCTCCCATGTATTGTTTGCATAATCTTTTGGTCCAATTGCCAATCGTATTGGAACACCTTTTAACTCCCATTCTGCAAACTTAAATCCTGGTCTTTGGCTATCTCTGTTGTCATATTTCACGGTAATATTTTGAGCTCTTAATTTTTTAGCAAGATTTTCGACACGCTCAGAAATCATATCAAGTTCTTCAACCGATTTATATATTGGCACAATCACAACCTGTATTGGAGCGAGTTTCGGAGGTAAAACCAAACCATTATTATCAGAATGAGCCATTATCAAAGCCCCCATCAATCTGGTTGAAACGCCCCATGATGTTGCCCACACATATTCTTCTTTATTATCCTTATTAAGAAATTTCACATCAAAAGCTTTAGCAAAATTTTGAGCAAGAAAATGTGAAGTGCCCGCTTGTAGGGCTTTACCATCTTGCATTAAAGCCTCAATGCAATAAGTTTCTTCAGCTCCTGCAAATCTTTCTTTTTCGGTTTTTGTTCCAATATGTACAGGAATTCCGAGATATTCTTCAGCAAATTTTGCATACACACCGATCATTTTCTTAGTCTCCACAAGTGCCTCTTCTTTTGTAGCATGTGCAGTATGCCCTTCTTGCCACAAAAACTCGGTAGTTCGTAAAAACAATCTAGTTCTCATTTCCCAGCGCACCACATTTGCCCACTGATTAATAAGTAAGGGAAGATCTCTATAAGAATTTATCCAATTTTTATAAGTATTCCAGATAATGGTTTCTGAGGTTGGTCTAACTATCAGCTCTTCTTCAAGTTTCGCAGTCTCATCAACTACAATCTCACCATTTTCGTCAGTCTTTAGCCTATAATGAGTAACAACAGCACACTCTTTGGCAAATCCCTCAACATGGCTTGCTTCTTTACTAAAAAATGATTTCGGTATAAATAAAGGAAAATAAGCGTTTTCGTGTCCTGTTTCTTTAAACATGCCATCCAAGACCGCCTGCATTTTTTCCCAGATACTGTAACCATAAGGTTTTATAACCATACAACCTCTAACTGCAGAATTCTCTGCGAGATCAGCCTTCATAACTATCTCGTTGTACCACTGAGAATAGTTATCTTCCATTTTCGTTAGTCCTTTTGCCATATTATTTGGTATGAAATTTGCATTAAAATCAATAAGTTCTTTAAAATTTTTTGTTCAAAACTATAAAAAAACATAATATCATGAAAACTTTATTCTATTTATCGGTAATTATTTTAGTTGTAACAAGTGCCTGTACGACTAATTACTACTATGGCACACAAGGCTACGACGATGTTTACTACAATCCAACAACCGAACCAGAATCGGTAGCTGTTGTTGTTGAAAAAAACAAAGTCAACAAAGATAAACAAAATTACGAAGAAACATATAACTCGGAATTTAATAATCAACTATCCGAAAATCTTGACGGTTATACAGGAAATACTGATTATTACGACAATAATCAAACATCCGAAGAGTACTACGATGAAGATGGCAATTACATAGTCAATAATTATTATGGAGATTACTACGAGAACGATGACTATTACGGGTCATATTCACATCAGTTCTCCAGATTTGGTCACCATTACTACCCAAACCATTATTATGACCCATATTGGAATCCTTACTGGGGGTGGAATTCAGGTTGGTATATTGGCTACAGTTACAACCCATGGTATAACTCATGGTACTACCCTTACTGGGGATATTCGCCATGGTATAATAACAGTTGGAACAATGGTTATTGGCATGGCTACAATGATGGCCTCTGGGCAGGAGGAGGAGGAAATAATGACGGATTAGCCAGCAATGTATTCGGTAGCACATATTATGGACCAAGAATCCCTGCTAGTGGCAATGGATCATCATCAACAGGTAGGATTCCCGAAACTAATATAGATAACTCACGAATTGGAACAAACAATATCAAAACTGCTGATAATTCAAAAACACTATCTCGAACTGATGAAAGCAAAATCCCAAACATTGCAATAGATAATAATAATGCTATAATCAGAACACCTAAAGATAATACTGTTTCTTCGTCTTCTAGAGTCGATGATAAAAACCCTTTAGAAGCTAGACCAAATATATCTGAAAGCAAAGAAATTAACAGAACAAACAGACCAGCATTAGAAATTAATCCAACTTCTAATACAAGTGCAAGAGACAATAACGCAAATACTTCAAAAACACCCACAAACAACGAAGTGAGGCCATATAATAAACCTGAATATAATTCAAGGAATAATTATAATGTCAATCCTGCATCTAACAACACTAACGTAAACTCATCATCAAGAACCGATAATAGCAACACTAATGTAAACTCGTCATCAAGAACTAATAATAACAACACTACTCAACCTGCAACAAGCAGAGGAAGCTCTGAAGCACCTACTAGGAGTTACACAAGACCTAGTAACTCTAACAGCACAAGATATAACGGTAACACAAACTCATACTCACGACCTGCTACTCCAAGCCGAGACAATAACTCTTCAAGTAGCAATCGTTCAAACTACAACAATAACTCATCAAGCAGAAACAACTCATACAATACTGCACCTACAAATAGCCGTTCTACATATTCAAGCCCAAGCAGAAGTACAAGTACAAATAGTGGTAGTTCCAGTAGTGGTAGTTCTTACAGCAGTCCAAGTAGAAGTTCTTCATCTAGCAGTTCATCAAGCAGCCCTGCAAGAAGTTCATCTAGTAGTTCTAGTTCATCATCAAGAGGATCATCAGGCGGCTCATCATCAAGTGGAAGTTCTGGATCTAGCGGAGGTAGAAGATAATTTAAAAATTTTATAACATGAAAAAAATACTCTTTTTAATTAGCACAGTGCTGATGTCAATTACAACATTAACAGCACAAAACGAAATAGACGCTTTAAGATATTCATATCTTATTCCAGGAGGTACAGCAAGAAGTATGGGTATGGCTGGTTCTTTCGGAGCATTAGGTGCCGATGCCTCAAATCTGTCATTCAATCCTGCGGGGATGGGCGTGTATCGGTCAGCCGACTTTACTTTCAGTCCAGCATTTGTAGTAACAAACACTGATGCTAATTATCTTGAAAATATAGCTAATGACTACGATTTTAATTTCAACATAAACAATTTTTCATATATTGGTGTCATACCAACAAAAATGGATGGGCTAACTAGTGTGAACTTAGGGGTATCATATAATAGGTTGAATAATTTTCATGAAAACATAGTAATAGAAGGTAAAAACACTAATAACTCAATGACTGATTGGTTTGCCGAAAATGGTGCAGGACGTACTTATGATGCATTAGACGGTTTCTATTCTTCGTTAGCTTGGGAATCATATTTAATAGATTTGAATCCGTTAGATACAACAAACAGAACCTATGTTAGTGCCTATAATGGTAATTATGACCAAACCCAAATACAATCTATTTATCGTAGTGGTAGCCAAGGGGAGTATAATTTTGCAGCATCTGCCAATATAATGCATAAACTATTTATAGGAGTATCCATTGGCTTACAATCCATTAGATATGAAGAAGTCAAATCATTACAAGAAATCGATAAAGATGATAATATCAATGGCTTTAATTCATTTAGTTTTAAAGAATCACTAGAGACAAGCGGTTCGGGGGTAAATTTCAAAATAGGATTAATTTATTCTGCCCTCCCATGGTTTAGAATTGGTGGAGCAATACATACCCCCACATTTTATAACTTAAGAGACAATTATTACACATCGATAAGCTCATCTTTTGAAGATAGCGACAAATCGATTAATATGGATTCCCCTTATGGTACTTTTGATTATGAAATAAATACTCCTTTCCGTGCAAATGGAAGTTTAGGATTTATTATTGCAAAACAAGCACTTATTAACGTTGATTATGAATTTGTCGATTATAATATGGCTCGTTTAAGAAGTAATGAATACGCATTTTATGATGAAAACACCAATATCAGAAAAGAATATAAAAATGCACATAATATTAAACTGGGATTTGAATATCGTTATGGGGCACTAAGTTTTAGAGCAGGTGGGGCATATTACGACTCTCCTTATAAATCTGACCATGCGAACAAAGACGCATACACTTTTGTTTATACTGGTGGAATTGGAATAAGAGGCAGCTCCATGTACTTTGACATAGCCTATGCAATGGTAAATAATAAAAACTATTATTACATGTACGAAGGAGTAGATAATAATAATACTAGTCCAGCAACATTACTAACAAAAAATCAAAATAGAATAATCACAACTGTAGGTTTCAAGTTTTAACAAGCCATTATTATAATTGGCAAAAGCCCTGCAATAAGATAATTTTAGCAGGGCTTTTACGTTATAAATAAAATATTTGTAATGTTTTTACATAAAACCATAACCTTTTCATTTTTAATCCGTATTGAAAGCACTATTAACTATTAAATGTACAAACAAGTAATAATTTAAACTGAGAATATAAAAATAAAATGAGACAATTAAAAATTACAAAATCTATCACCAATCGTGAGAGTGCATCTCTCGACAAGTATTTACAGGAGATTGGCAAAGAAGAGCTAATCACGGTTGATGAAGAAGTTGAACTCGCACAAAGAATCAAGCAAGGCGACAGAGTAGCACTTGAAAAATTGACAAGAGCAAACTTACGCTTTGTGGTATCAGTAGCAAAACAGTATCAAAATCAAGGCTTGAGCCTTCCTGACCTCATCAATGAGGGGAATCTTGGTTTGATAAAAGCTGCCGAAAAATTTGATGAAACAAGAGGTTTTAAATTTATCTCTTATGCAGTTTGGTGGATTCGTCAATCGATATTACAAGCCTTAGCCGAGCAATCAAGAATTGTTAGGTTACCGCTTAATCAGGTTGGCTCACTTAATAAAATAAACAAAGCGTTCTCAAAATTTGAACAAGAAAACGAAAGAAAACCTACAGCTGAAGAATTAGCCAAAGTACTGGATTTACCTGAAGAAAAAATCGTGGACACATTACGAGTTTCAGGAAGACACGTATCGGTTGATGCTCCTTTTGTAAACGGAGAAGAAAACAGCCTGTTGGATGTACTCGAAAACTCAGATTTACCGCATACAGATGCTCTATTAATTAACGAGTCCCTTGCAAAAGAAATCGACAGAGCTTTGGCAACATTAACTGAAAGAGAAAGAGATATCGTTAAACTTTTCTTTGGAATCGCTTGCCAAGATAACACTTTAGAAGAAATTGGTGATAAATTTGGATTGACTCGTGAACGTGTCAGACAAATCAAAGAAAAAGCAATTCGAAGATTAAGACACTCCTCAAGAAGTAAATTACTTAAAAGTTATTTAGGATAATCATAAGGCAGTTTTAGACTGCCTTTTTTATTTACTTCTCAACAACTTTAAAGACGATAATTTTTGTGATGATATAAAATGTGTTGCAAAAGAAACTTTCGACAACTTCATATTTATCAAAATTGAATTTAATGGTTTTGCAGCCTTAACCTCAATTTTATGTTTTTGAAACAATTTAAAAATTAAAGAGTTCTTTTTAAAAGAACTTTTTGATATTTTATTTCTTCTCCACTCCTCATTTACCCAATGTATAACATACCAATTTTCTGGAACTGGCTCAGTTTTTTTAAGAAATTTCCGAATAATATTCCAACTATCCTGATTTGAAAAGTTCCTTATATATTTATCAAGTTCGAGAGCATAAACGTTATCAATTAAAATTTGTATAGGCAGATGCCAATCTCGATTATTTTGATCAACTTTTTTCACAGCCTGCTCAAAACATTTTTGCATGAGCTTACTATTAGGTGGACACTTCATAATATTACCAACCATCGGTAATGAATGATGAGTTCTAAACACATACTCATCATCAAAATCTAATGGTTTTAGACATGTTACATCCATATCTGTCCACCAACCGCCTTTAAGATAAAGAAGCTTATACCTAAATATGTCGCTAAAACCAGCATAACTGCCCTTACCATGACCAAATTGATTAGAATATTTGTAACAAAACACATTTTTTCGAGGAAAAATTGCATTCGCATCTTTTAATACTGCCCCTTTTGGTAAAGCTGTCGAAATCTCATCATAAGCCCACAATATAAACTCATGACCATTATCCACAAATGATTTTATTGTCAGCAATTCTGTTGGAGATAGAATGTTACCTATCCACAAAGCATTAACAATTTTGTTTCCGGGCTGCATTTTTTTTTGCAAATTTAATAAATAATTATTTTATAAAATATAATAAATAACATAAATGTTAATAAACATCAGAAAAACATCACATTCATATAATTTGATATAAGGGATTGTCAAACAACAAACTAGTCACTTCGACAAAAGCTCACTTCTTTAAAATGATAAAAAAATATTTTTGTTTTATCTACATAATAGCATTATTTTTGAAACACAAACAAACTTAAACCAAAACACGAACAAATGAAAACTCAAATTTTATTATTGATCTTATCCATTAGCTTCATAAAAGTTTTCGCTATTGATGCACCTAGTAATGTATCACCTACTATTGGAGCAACAAACACATCTGTGGCTCCCAATTTAGATTGGTCAACAGTATCAGGCAATACAGGTTATATTTACCAAATAGATATTATTGCAACATTTGACTCGCCAATACTTTTTGAAGGAAATACTGCTATAAATTCTTCAAATGCAAATGTTAATAGTTTGCGTTTTGGACAAATCTATTACTGGCGTGCAGCCACAAAAACTGCGACAGACACCTCAAACTGGTCTGCTACCACAAGTTTTACAACACAACCTGGTATCTCAAACACTAGTCCCTCCAATGGGAGCACAAATCAACCAATAGATGTAAACCTAGACTGGAACTCAATTGGTGGCAATACAGGATACATATATCAGCTTGACACAACAAATACATTTGATTCTCCTAATTATGTCGAAGGTAATTCTGCAGCGAACTATTCTAATATTAATGTATCATCCTTATATTTTGGCATTACATATTATTGGAGAGCCGCAGCAATAAACGCAGTTGACACAAGTGAGTGGAGTTCTGTATGGAGTTTTACAACACTTAATAATTTAAATCTTGTTTCACCATCCAACGGGGCAATAAACCAAAACGTTTATCTCGAACTTGATTGGACTGGAACTGTAGGAATTTATAGTTATGAAATCGAAATCGATACCGTAAATACGTTTGATTCTTCGGCATTGCAATCAAATGAAACGACAAATAGTTATTTTTATCAATCCAACCTTTTATTTGGACAAGAATATTTCTGGCGTGTTAGAGCCTGCCATATAAACGACACTTCTATTTGGTCTGAAATAAGAAATTTCACGACAAGGAATTCAATTTTTCTCCTCTCGCCAGCTAATGGAGCAATTAATCAAAATGTATATCTTGAACT
>JAQVOR010000093.1 GCA_028702535.1 Bacteroidales bacterium | reverse complement strand
CGGCTTATGAGTGGAGTACTGGCGAAACAGACAGTATTATTCATGTAAATAGACCGGGTTTATATTCGGTAACGGTAACGGATATTTTTGGTTTTGAGAGCAGCGATGATATTCGGGTTTTTTATCCCCAGGTAAATGATTTTGCAGATACAATTGTGTGTCTTGGCGAAACAGCAATTTGGGATTTAGAGCTTGCTGGAGATTATTCTTACCAATGGTATGGCAGTGGGGATAATCAGCGGTTTATTGAGATAAATAGCGAGGGGCAATATGCTGCAATTATTACAGATACTTTTGGCTGTCAGTATAAAACCGATACAATTAACTTTTCTTTTGATAATTACGAACTAACAGCATCAATTGGTCCTGCAGATACAACACTTTGTGCAGGAAATAGACTTTTGCTTGTTTCAAATGCCGATGAAACTGTAAGTTGGGAATGGAGTACTGCCGAAACAGGATTTGAAATTGTACTTGCTACTACTGGCGAATACTCCGTAACCACAACAAATTGGCGTGGCTGCGAAGCAATCGATACAATAAATGTAATTATAAATGGAGTTGTGCCTATTCCAAACTTCGAAAGCCTTGGGCATTGTGCACAAAATCCAGTTTACTTCACAGACCTCAGCACCGCAACAGCAGGCACAATAAATTCCTGGACATGGTCAATAAATGGCGAAATATTCTCAAATGAGCAAAACCCAATTCTAGCAGAACCCAACCCGCAACTCGAAACTTCGGAACCCGAAACAAAAGAAATTGTCCTTTCCATCCAAACTTCCGACGGCTGCGGCGATTTTATCACCCAAGATTTAACAATTTATCCCCTTCCGGTAGTTTCGTTTTTTCCAGATTTAGTCTGCCAAAATACCGAACTTGAGTTTACTTCTACATCCTTTGTTAATGGCGGCGAAATAATTTATAATGAGTGGGATTTCCCGACCAGTTGGCTGAACGGAGCCGAAAGCAACCTAGTAACGGCTACGAGTTCCGGTACTCACATCGTCCAATTAATCAGCACTTCCAGTGTCGGTTGCACAGATTCTATTCTGCATTTAGTTTTTGTAAAACCTGCACCTTTGCCAGAATTTACAGCAGCAAACACTTGTGTAGGGCAATCTGTTAGTTTTATTAATAGCACAATCTTTAATCCTGTAATATCAGCTCTTGAGTGGAGTTGGGATTTCGGCGATGAGAATAATGCTAATGTAAGTTCGCCACAACATATTTACCAAGAAGCTGGTGCATACGATGTAAATTTGGGCGTTTCTTACTCAAACGGCTGCGAATTAAGTACAATTAATAATATCGAAATATATCATAATCCTGATGTAAATCTGGACAATCTTAACGCCTGCGAAGGAGCAGCATTTACTCTTTCGTCTCAAGCAAGTGTTTTATCAGGAAATATCGAAAGCTATAATTGGCAAATTGGCAATCCGGTAATAATCGAATCTCAACTTTCCGAGCTGGAAATAAACATTGCCGCATCGGGGAAATTCCCCATAAAACACACAGTTTCCAGTAATTTAGGCTGTAAAACCATCATAAACGACACATTAATCGTCCACGAAAACCCACTTGCAGCATTTTCGGCAAGCAGAACTTGGGGAGCAGTGCCATTATGGATAGATTTTACAAACAATTCGCAAGATGCAGAAAGCTATTATTGGCAATTCGACCCCGAAAATTTCTCCACCGACGAAAATCCATACCATATTTTTACCGACAGTGGCACTTATGTTGTTCAATTAAGTTCATTTAACCAATATGGCTGTTATGATACCGCAGAATTAACAATTCGCTCCGTAATTCCAATAATGGACATCATGCTCTATTCGTTACGGACAGTAATAAAAGATAATTATCTTACAATATCAGTTTACATTATCAATAAGGGGACTTTACCAGTTGCAGAGCTAAACCTTGACTTAAATTTGGGCAATGGCAAAATCTATCGCGAAACAATTGAGAACTTCCAGTCCGGTCAAGTAATCGACTACACATTTTCGTTTAAGCCGTACCTTTCAGGCGGCACACTACCCGAAGTTGTCTGCGTCGAAGCACCCGATCCAACATACAGTATTTATACCGATATAGATTTTAGCAATAATATTATTTGCAACACCAATGTCGAGAATTTAATTTTGTTTCAACCATATCCAAATCCAGCTAGCGACAATTTTATTTGTGAATTTATCACTGCCAAAACCGAGGATGTACAAGTTTTATTAATTAATGGTCTTGGTAAGATTGTTTATGACAAACAATTTAAAAACAATACTGGATATACAAAAACCACCATCGACATTAGCACATTATTGCAAGGCATCTATTATTTTCAAGTCAGGACAGCTGATGAGAGTAAGAGTTATAAGGTGGAGGTAAATTAAGACTGAAAACAGTTTAGAAAACAGTTCACGGTTTACGGTTCGCAGTTCAGAAAACTGTTCTCGGTTTACAGTTTTCAGTTCACAGTTATCCGACTGATTTGAAACATTGAACCGCGAACTGCGAACTGCGAACCGCGAACCGTTTTTTTTTGTGATTTTGTGTACACTTTACACTTTTTTATTCTCTTAATCCCTTAATGTCCTTATTGTTAGAAAAAACTTAGAGTGAGTGTCTTGTACCGAGCGAAGTCGAAGTAAGCGAACGAGCGAACGACAAGTCAAAACTTTTCTCTCTTCACTTACATTACTTACTACCGCTAAGTTTTTTTATTTCGTTTAGTTTATTCAAAGCTTCTAATGGAGTTAGTCTGTCGATATTTATTCCGTCAATTTCCTTACGGATTTGGGAAAGTACGGGGTCGTCTAATTGGAAAAAGCTTAATTGATATCCTTCACGGTTTTTGGCAATATCGCCGATTGGTTTTGCGAGGTTTTTAGTTTCATTTGTAACAATATCTTTGGCATCTCCTTCGAGTTGTTCGAGAATTTTTTTTGCACGATAAACAATAGATTTAGGCATTCCAGCCATTTGTGCAACATGTATTCCAAAACTATGTTCGCTACCCCCAGGTTGAATTTTGCGTAAGAATATCACTTTATCTTTTGTTTCCTGTACCGAGACGTTGTAATTTTTAATTCGTTTAAACGATTTTTCCATTTCGTTCATTTCGTGGTAATGTGTTGCAAACAGTGTTTTTGCTTTTGCTTGCGGATGTTCGTGAATATATTCAGCAATTGCCCATGCGATAGATATTCCGTCGTAAGTACTTGTTCCTCGTCCGAGTTCGTCAAGGAGGATAAGGCTTTTTTGCGAAATATTATTCATTATACTTGCAGCTTCTAGCATTTCGACCATAAAAGTAGATTCTCCCATGGAGATATTATCAGAAGCACCAACACGAGTAAAAACTTTATCAATTATTCCTAAATTTGCTTTTCGGGCTGGCACATAACAACCAATTTGAGCCATAATACAAATTAGTGCCGTTTGACGCAACAAAGCCGATTTACCTGACATATTGGGACCAGTAATCATCATTATTTGTTGAGTTTTATCATCGAGATAAACATTATTAGCAATATATTCCTCACCAAAGGCAAGTTGTTTTTCAATTACAGGATGTCTTCCATTTTTTATGTCGATAATATCGGATTCGTTAAGATTAGGTTTACAATAATTACTTTCGATTGCAGTTTTTGCAAAAGACAAAAGGCAATCAAGTTTGGCGATAATATTTGCATTAGTTTGTATTGCACCAATAAAATCAGAAATAGTCATTACAAGATTGTTAAAGATGCGATTTTCGATACTTTGCATTTTTTCTTCTGCACCAAGTATTTTTTCTTCGTACACTTTTAGTTCTTCGTTGATATATCTTTCGGCTGAGACCAAAGTTTGTTTACGAGTCCATTCGGCAGGGACTTTATCTTTATGAGTATTTCGGACTTCAAAATAATATCCAAAAACATTATTGAAGCTAATTTTAAGAGAGCTTATTCCGGTGCGTTCGCTTTCTGATTTTGCGAGATTTTCTAAGTATTCTTTTCCACCCCAGGCAATTGTCCGTAACTCGTCAAGTTCTGCGTTAACGCCATCTGCAATAACATTTCCTTTATTTAATAGTATTGGGCATTCGGGATTGATTTCTATTTGGATTTTTTCACGAATTTCGTCGCACGGAAAGAGTTTTTCACCAATTTCTTGCAAAAGAGGGTTATCAATTGCTTTGCACTCGTCAATAATTGGGATAATTGCATCTAAAGAATTTTTCAAACTCAATATTTCGCGTGGATTAATCCTAATAGTCGCTACTTTTGAAGCTAATCTCTCTATATCGCTGATTCTACAAATTTGATTATGTAGTTTTTCTCTAAAATCTGCATATTGAATAAGATACTCAACAATATTGTGGCGTTCTTGTATCTGTGCAATATCTTTAAGAGGCAGTCCTACCCAGCGTTTGAGCATTCTGCCGCCCATTGGCGATATAGTATTATCAATTATGTTAATAAGGCTTTTGCCACCTTCGTTATAAGCATTAAATATTTCTAAGTTTTTAATTGTAAACTTATCTAACCAGACATAAGTGTTTTGGTCGATGCGGGCAAGCATTTTAATATGGTCTCGATTATTATGTTGAGTAAAATCGAGATAATCTAATATTGCACCAGCGGCAATTACGCCAGCATTCATTTGTTCAACTCCAAATCCTTTAAGGTTTTTAGTTTTAAAATGATCTGTTAATTTATCAATAGCATTATTTTGTGTAAATACCCAATCATCTAATCCGAAACTAATTTTAATGTCGGTAAAAGTTTCAAAGAAAACTTTCTTTTTTGATTTTTCGTAGATAATTTCTTTTGGTTTGAAGCTTTGCAAGAGTTTGCCAATATACTCGACATTACCTTCACTAACTAAAAATTCGCCAGTCGAAATGTCAAGGAATGATATTCCATAAATTTGTTTATCAATAAATATACTTGCTAAAAAATTGTTTTCTTTTTGTTCGAGTACATTATCGTTCATTGATATTCCTGGAGTAACGAGCTCTGTAATACCTCTTTTAACAATTGTTTTTGTCATTTTCGGGTCTTCGAGTTGTTCGCAAATAGCAACACGTTGTCCGGCACGCACTAATTTTGGGAGATATGTATCCAGCGAATGATGTGGAAATCCCGCAAGATCGATATAAGATGCTGCACCATTGGCTCTTTTTGTTAGTGTTATTCCAAGTATCGAACTCGCTTTAACGGCATCTTCTTCGAATGTCTCATAAAAGTCTCCAACTCTAAATAACAAAATCGCATCAGGATGTTTAGCCTTAATGCCATAATATTGTTTCATTAAAGGGGTTTCTGCTGCTTTTCTTTGCATATCAATTTTTTAATCAAGATGTAAAGATACAATTTTACCAATATTTTAAAGACAATTGTTAATGTTTTATTTAAAACTTGAATAGCATTTGATATAAAATATTCTGTAAATAATAATATCTAATATCTATAAAAAATTAAAAAAAACATATATTATCATTACAATAATTAAAAATATTTTATTTTTGTATATGCTAATTCTATTTTATGAAACGAAAAAATAAATTTTTGTATCTTTTAGTATCTTTTTACTTATTCTCAGTAAACGTTTTAGCACAAAACGCAATTTGTACTCCAAATGCAGAAGTAAGTGATCCAGAAGGTGTGGGAGTAAGGTATCCAAATAGTCTCCCTATTGCCTTTATGGGCGAATATTACAACAGCGTATTAACTATTATAGCACCAAAAAAAGCAACAACATGGGGTTTTTTAAATTTTACAATAACAAAGATACAGCTCATAGAAATGGGAAATATTCCGAATGGATTAAGCTGGGAAACAAATTCAGGAAATACAGATGATTACATGTATGCGGGAGAAAAATATTGTATGATAGTTAAAGGTGTGCCCAACGATATTGCAGGAATTAGGGAAATTGATGTGTATGCAAATGCTTGGATTCGAGTAATTTTTGAAACTACTGCACCAGGAAATCCGCGAAATGGTGGGAGTGTTACATATACTCTTTGTAGCCAAACATCAGTTGATTTAGGAGGAAATAGAACAATTACAACAGATGACGAGATTACTTTAGATGCTAATCAAGGTACGAATTTCCACACCTACTTATGGAGCAACAATACAAGGGAACCTGATTTAAGTATTTGTGGCAATGAACTAGGCGTAGGAGTTCATGAAATTTCTGTTATGGTTTTTGATACTGTTGGAACAACTGGCATTTATTCTGACAGAGAGCCAGTTTGTTACAAAGAAGATCAGATAACAATAACAGTCACTCAAGGGGATAACATTACACAAGAAAGTATTTCGGACTTCTCTATTTATCCAAATCCGGCAAAAAACAGAATTACAGTTTGCATTACCGACAATATCAAAAACGATAACATAAAACTTTGCAATACAAAAGGCGATATTGTTAAATCCATAAGTTTACAGAATACTATCACTAATATAGACATCTCCGATTTAGAAAAAGGTACATACATAGCAAATTTTTATTCAGACGGTATAAAAGTTACTTCGCAAAAATTAATTATTTACTAGGGGTATATTACTTCCTTTGGTCGTGAGGGCTTCGCCGTTGTTTGATAATCTCTAACCTGAGTTCTTTATTATTCCGTTAGGCTCTTGTGTTAGGGTTTGATAATCCCTTAGTTTTGTCATGAAATTTGTTTTCGCAAAAGCGAACAAATTTACACGCCAAAACCAAATATTATTGATGCAAAAGCAAGCATATAAAAAACACAAATAGAATTGGAAAAGTTTGACATATAAAAACAATAAAATGGAAAAAGTTCTTATTACTGGCGGTACAGGTTTAGTGGGAAATAATTTAACCAATCTTCTTGTTGAAAGAGGCTACGAAGTAAGAATATTAAGCCGGAAGTTCACAACCAAAACTAATTTTCCAACATTTTGTTGGGATATTAAAACTGGTTATATTGATACAGATGCGTTAAAAGACATTGATTATATTATTCATCTTGCTGGCGAAAATATTGGTGCTGGTAGGTGGACAAAAAAACGAAAAAAAATCATTCTTGATAGTCGAGTAAAAGGAAGTGAACTTCTTTTTAACACCATACAAGAAATGGGGATTAAGCCAAAAGCATTTATTTCTGCTTCGGCTGTTGGATTTTATCCTGCATTTAGAGAAAATGAAAAGTCATTTTCGGAAGATGATGCACCAGGAACGGGTTTTTTATCTGATATTTGCGTTAAATGGGAAAATGTAGCCGATAATTTTCAAAAAACTGGTATTAGAACAGTAAAAATCCGAACAGGTTTAGTGCAAGATAAAGACGATGTGGCATTAAAAAAGATATTACAGACCTCAAAATTTGGAGTTTTGCCAGTTTTTGGAACAGGGAAACAATATTATCCGTGGATACACATAAGCGATTTAGCACGACTATACTTAACAGCTATTGAAAATGACAAACTTGAAAGTGCAATAAATGCAGTTGCACCACAACAAATAACAAATTATCAATATATTTTAGCTATTAAAAATGCTATTGCTAAAAATAGAATAATAATAAAACTTCCTGAGTTTATGATTAAGCTTTTGTTTGGCGAAATGTCAGAGATATTGATAAAAGGGACTAAAGTTCACAGTAAACATTACGAAGAAATAGGTTTCAATTTCCAATATAAAGATATTGCTTCGGCATTGGAAGAGATATTGAAATAGAAAAGGGGCTTTTAGGATTATCAAATATTGTTTAGGAATAAAGTCAGTACTTGTATCAGCATAATTGAAATTCTCTAACCGATGAGAGGAGCAAATGCACCTAAAAGTCTAAACAAATCTCATCTAATAATTTCGACAAATTGGACATTAAGTTCGCCATAGTCGTCAATTTTACCTCCGAGTTTAGCGTCTTTTACTTTTAATTTTAGTTTTAGTTGTTTTCCTTTTTCAAGTTTTTGGATTTCGTCATCTGTTAAGGCCAAAAGTAAGTCTTCTGGATTTCTAATAAAACTAAAATCAATTACTTGCTTTTGATAATCCTCAATTTGAATTATAATGTTTTTGTGTGGATTAGTGTTTTTATCGAATTGAATAGCTAGTTCCCCCCCCATTTCGTCTATCATAATTTCGCCATCTGAAATAATTTCGCCTTTTAACACAAAATTAAATTCTGCATCTGCATCAGGGTTATCAATAGTGTCATATCTATAACTTGTAATTATTAGGTCGTTAACAACTTCACCATTATAAATATTTTCAATTTTCAGAATATAAGTTTCACTAAAAACCACATCTGCAATATCGCTTTTGTCAACAATAGTGTCTTGAGGTGCATTTTTGTATTTGTTGGTGGTATTTTTTTCTTTATTTGTACTTACATTATTGCAAGCCCCAAAAGATATTGTTGTGATAATTATTAAAAATAATTTCGAATATGTTTTCATTTTTTTACTACTATTCAATTATAAAACACAGACACTTACAATAAATGTCAATTTGCAAAATTATACAAAATATTATCAATATCTTCAAAATAATTTTTTTTATCATTTAAGTTACTATTTAATGGTAAACAAGTTGTTTTCTTTAGGTTCTCTCATTGTAAAAAACAAAGGCGATATTTAGCACTCCAGATTTTATGTAGTTGTTACAGGTAATGCGAGGAAAGGACAACAAAGTACAAACTTGAAACGAAATACTGGAAAAGCTGGATTAATGATTAAAAAAAAGATTTTCCTATCGCACAATTATCTTTAACTATACTCATAGTCCGCCAAAACGTTACTGTCGTAATTTTAAAACAAAAATACGACAATTATCTTTTACGAGTAGATAAAAGTAACTGCCCGAATTATAGAGATGGGATGAGGGTTTCTAAAGTTATAATTAAAGTTTTATTTACTCATAATGTATTATATTATGTGGGATCATCTTGATTTTTTTTACAATGCAATACATTTTTGTAATAATATTAGTACTAACCTGAGTTCGATATAATTTTTGAGTTTAGAACGCTTAGGGATTGTCAAACAAATAGACTTTAGTTCGGCAGACCATTGCATCGCAGCACAAGTTGGTCGAAATGACTAAGCAAGGGTAAGAAATCTGTTATTTTCAATCCGCAATTTTAAAACCCAAATACGACAATTATCTTTTACGACTAAATAGATGTAACTGCCTGCATATAAAAAAACGACTGTCAATTATTTTATTTAGCTAACAGTCGTTTAATATTTTAGTATTTTAAAATTTTACAATAAAGAGTAAACACCAGTTAATCCGGCCATAACAATAGAAACCATTGTCATAAGTTTAATAAGGATATTAAGAGATGGTCCTGAAGTATCTTTAAAAGGGTCGCCAACCGTATCGCCAACGATTGTAGCTTTATGTACATCACTACCTTTTCCGCCAAAATTACCGTCTTCTACATATTTTTTAGCATTATCCCATGCACCTCCGGAGTTTGCCATAAATACTGCGAGCACAAAACCAGAAGCAAGTCCACCCACAAGTAGTCCCATAACTCCTGATACACCTAATACAATACCAACAACAATCGGTATAATAACTGCAACTGCAGAAGGGAATATCATTTCTCTTTGAGCACCTTTAGTTGATATCGCGACACATCTTTCGTAATCTGGTTCTGCTTCTCCAGTAAGGATTCCTTTAATTTCTCTAAATTGGCGGCGCACTTCTTCGACCATTTTTTGAGCCGCACGTCCGACAGCATTCATTGTAAGTCCTGCAAAAACGAAAGTTGTAACTGAGCCAATAAAAATGCCTACTAATACTTTTGGGTTCATAAGATGTACTTCGTAATATGTCATAAAGTCCATAATTGAGGCTTCAGCAGTTTGAACAACTTGTCCACCAACTTCCATAGTAGTTTGTCCAACACGAATAAGTCCAATCTTGATTTCTTCGATATATGATGCAAGGAGAGCAAGAGCGGTAAGAGCGGCCGAGCCGATAGCAAAACCTTTACCTGTTGCAGCAGTAGTATTTCCGAGAGCATCAAGGGCATCGGTACGTTTGCGTACTTCTGGACCCAATTTACTCATTTCAGCATTTCCGCCAGCATTATCAGCTATTGGTCCGTAAGCATCGGTTGCAAGCGTAATACCAAGAGTAGAAAGCATACCAACAGCGGCAATACCAACTCCGTACAGTCCAGCACTTAGATTTGTTATATCGAATTTTGCTGCAAATAAATATGCGAGAATAATCCCTACTACAATAGCACCAACACTAATTGCTGTAGATATCATGCCTGTACCTATGCCCGATATAATAACAGTCGCTGGTCCAGTTTTGGCAGATTCTGCGATTTTTCGTGTTGGTTTATAAGCGTGAGAAGTATAATATTCTGTTCCTTGTCCGATAACTGTGCCAACAATTAAGCCAATAACCACCGCAAAAGAGATATATTGCCAGTTAGGAATTTGCAACAAATACATAATTCCGAAAGTTCCAATTGCAATAAGAATAGAGCTAACATTAACTCCTAGTCCTAATGCACCAAGTAATTGTTTCATTGTTGCCCCCTCTTTGGTTTTTACAAGAAAAATACCAATAATAGAAAGGACAATTCCTAGAGCTGCAATTAACATTGGAGCAAATACGGCTTTAAGTTGCATTTCAGCAGTTCCAGTAGTATAAAAAGCGGCAGCACCAAGGGCAGCAGTCGCAAGAATAGAACCTACATAAGATTCATAAAGGTCTGCACCCATACCAGCAACATCACCAACATTATCACCTACGTTATCAGCTATAGTAGCAGGGTTACGAGGATCATCTTCGGGAATACCAGCTTCTATTTTACCGACTAAGTCAGCACCCACGTCAGCCGCTTTTGTAAAAATACCTCCACCTACACGAGCAAAAAGAGCTTGCAACGAAGCACCCATTCCAAATGTAAGCATGGTAGTTGTAATCATAATCATTTTATGTTTTGCATCTGCTTCATCAACAAAAGCATCTAGAATAATATACCAAACAGAAATGTCCAGTAATGCTAATCCGACAACAACCAATCCCATAACAGCACCGGCACGGAAAGCAACTTTAAGACCAGCATTTAATGAACTTCTTGCAGCATTAGCCGTTCTAGCCGAGGCATAAGTAGCAGTTTTCATACCCAAAAAACCAGCAAAGCCACTAAAAAATCCTCCCGTTAAGAAAGCAAAAGGTACCCATTCGTTTTGTAGGTGGAAACCATAGGCTAATATTGCAAAAAATATCGCCATAATAATAAATACAATAGTAACAATCTTATATTGCTGTCTTAAATATGACATTGCTCCTTTTCGAACATGAAGAGCAATTTTTTTCATTGTATCAGTACCTTCGTCAAGTTTCATCAGTTCTCTGAAGAAATACCAGGCAAATAAAAGAGCTAAAACTGAGGCAAAAGGGATAAACCAAAACATAGTATCAGTACTCATAATCAATTGTTTATTAGTTAATATTAATTTGTTTCGTTATTCATAGTTCATTTTTCAAAATCGCTGCAAAATTCCACAAAAAAAACGAATAAAAAAAATTATTATTAATTTTAATGTCGATTTTTATAATTTGTGCCTTAAAAACTATCTGTTTGTTTTAAATTTAATGGCCTATATGAGTTTTGCAAACAAATACTTTTATTACAAACACTAAAAAAAACTTTATTAAAACAATAATTTGCTATCTTTGTTTAAAGGAAAAAAGATATGAAATTTCAAAACTTCTCAGTATTTGTAATATTATTGTTATTTGCAACAGTTTTAAGTTATAGTCAAGAAAAATATTCTGAAGCTATCGATTTTACTCTAACATCAACCGAAGGAGTTGAGGTAAATTTATTTACTGAACTTGATAATGATAAGACAATACTGCTCAATTTTTTCTCTACCACGTGTGGACAATGTGTTTTAGAAGCTCCAAAAATAGATTCTATTTACAGACAATTTGGCTCGGGTACTGAACAATTATTAGTTTGGGGGATAGCCAATACATCTTCTGCTTTATCGGGGATTGAGGATTTTATTACTAATACAGAGATTACATATCCTTGTTTTGCAACACAAGACAGTTATAATGTTTTTGAGCTTTACAATATCTTATACACACCTTATCTTCTAATTATTTGTGATTATATTGTTTCACCATCTATTTCATACTTAGAGATTGTAGAGAATTTGAATTATTGTTTTCCGACAAAAGTGGAAGTTATTGAGATATATCCGGAAATTTACAGTAAAAACCAGTTGCTGTACATCAATAATCCATACAAAGATGACGTTTCAATGAGGATTTATGATATAACAGGCAAATTAATTCTAAGCGATCGTTTATCCGCAGGTTTATTAAAATCCTACAATGGTTTGTCTTCGAATCAAATATATATTATAAATCTTATAAGTGTTTCGGGCAAAACACAATCACAAAAAATAATAATCAAATGAGATATAGGATCTTTTCAATATTGATAATTTTAGTTTTGATGCTTTCGGTTCTGCCATCATGTGTTACTATTTACAATTACAATTTGAGTGTAGGTGGTCTCGATTCTTTACCATCAACAAAAGCTTGTATTGAAAAACACTTGCCACACTCTGTTGACGCATATAAAGGTAAAGAAAGTCAAGAAATAAACATAATTGTAAATGAACTTAATCAATATGAAGATGAAATTGTTGATTCACTAAAATCCGATTCTGTTTTTTTCGATAGCATATATACACTGGAATTTATAATAATAGCATTAGACCCTGAAAATAACATAACCGAAATCGAAGTTTCAAAGACTTATTCTGCCAAATAAATTGTCACCTGCACTTTAAAAATCATGCCGAACTCAGGTTATCAAAAGCACAAACGCATACTTGAATTTTAATATCTTAGGCAAATTTTTCGCATCCCAGTTTTCTTTAAGTTTTTTTTTAAGTTTAACAAAACTATAATCATTTTTTATTGTTTATGTCCCTTCGACACTTCGGCGTTGCTCAGTGCTGGCAAGCTCAGGGCATCGCCTCTGGGCAATATACATATTTTGGACACTTTTTTTACTGAAATATATGCCCAAGAGCGCAAGTATTCTATACCAATTTAATCTCAAAACAATCGAAATGCATTTAATTTTTTTTGGAAACCTTCAAATTTTATGCATAGCACCAGTTACGGTTAAAATTTTAAGTGAAGTAAAACGGAAAAAGTGCTGCAATGGTCTGTCGAAGTGATAAAGAATCTATCGGGTGTTTCGGTGTCATTTTAGTATTATAGCCCGTTAGATACTGTGTTCAATTCCAAATTTATTTTACATTTATTTTGTATTTATTTTAATTATTTTTAATTTTGTTGTTGCAAAAAGAAAGCTTTAGTTGACATTTTAGACCGAAGT
>JAQVOR010000218.1 GCA_028702535.1 Bacteroidales bacterium | reverse complement strand
TTACAATAATTTAATTTTAGATTTTACCGCCTCTTTATAATTTTCTTCAACTTTTGCCCAATCCAAAACATTCCAAATTGCGTTAAGATAATCTGGTCGTTTATTTTGATATTGCAGGTAATATGCGTGTTCCCAAACATCAATTCCAAGAATCGGAATTCCTCGAACTTTTGCTATATCCATTAAAGGATTATCTTGATTAGGAGTTGAGACTACTGCAAGTTTTCCTTTTTTAGTTAATATTAACCATGCCCAACCAGAACCAAATTGAGTAGCACCAGCTTTTTCTAATTCAAGTTTAAGATTTTCAAAATCCCCAAACTCTTCATTTATCATTTTTAACAAATCTCCATCAGGTTTAGATTTTGCATTTGGCGAAAGAATATCCCAAAATAATGTATGATTATAATGTCCACCGCCATTATTTCTAACGCCAGTATTAAATTTACTGACATTCAACATAAGATACTCAAGACCGTGTTTTTCGGCTTCAGTCCCTTTAATGGCAGCATTAAGCTTGTTCACATACCCTTGATGGTGCTTCGTGTAATGGACTTCCATCGTTTTAGCGTCTATGTGAGGCTCTAAAGCACTATATTCATAATTTAATTTTGGCAATTCATGCACTTGGGCACTTAAACCGCCTGGTATCGCAAAAAAGATTAATAATGTTTTACTAAATATCTGTTTATTTTTCATAAGTTTTTTATTTTATTTATCTAATAATATAAACAAGCTTATTTAGAATTTGTTTAAATAGCGGTGTTTTTTATTATTGTTTTGATTATTCAGACATATTAAAAACGGTATTTGTTTATAAAATTTAGAAATAGATAAGTATAATTTTCTAACTTTGTAAACTAAAAGAAATTACATGGATAATTATATTCGTCCGGATTCTGAAGAATTGGATAATGTCGATAAGGAATATGAAAAGGCATTGAGGCCTTTAGATTTTGTCGATTTTAGCGGGCAGGATAATATTGTTGAGAACTTAAAAGTTTTTGTCAAGGCAGCAAACATGCGTGATGAGGCTTTAGACCATGTTTTGTTGCATGGTCCTCCAGGCTTAGGCAAAACCACTCTTGCCCATATAATTGCCAACGAATTAGATGTAGGGTTTAAAATTTCATCGGGTCCTGTTTTAGACAAGCCTGGCGATTTGGCTGGTTTGCTAACCAGTTTAGATGCTAATGATGTTTTATTTATTGATGAAATTCATCGTTTAAATCCAATTGTAGAAGAGTATTTATATTCTGCAATGGAGGATTATCGTATCGACATAATGATAGATAAAGGTCCAGCGGCTCGCTCTGTACAAATACCTTTAGAGCCGTTTACTCTTATTGGAGCAACTACTCGTTCGGGTTTATTAACAAGTCCTTTAAGAGCAAGATTTGGCATTAATTGTCATCTTAATTATTATACTGCCGAAATTTTAGACAAAATTATTAAACGTTCTGCCTCAATTCTTGAAGTACCAATAATTGATGATGCAGCAGCTGAAATAGCTCGAAGAAGCCGTGGAACACCACGTATTGCTAATGCCCTTTTAAGACGAGTAAGAGATTTTGCTCAAGTAAAAGGAGACGGAACAATAGATATTAAAATTTCAAAATATGCTTTGGAGGCTTTAAATATCGACAAATATGGATTAGATGAAATGGACAATAAAGTATTGCTAGCAATTGTTGATAAATTTGCCGGTGGTCCAGTAGGATTAAAAACCATTGCTACCGCAGTTGGCGAAGACGAAGGAACAATAGAAGAAGTATATGAACCGTTTTTAATTATGGAAGGTTTTATTAAACGAACTCCTAGAGGTCGCGAAGCTACCGAAAAAGCGTATCATCATTTGAATAAAACGAATCCTGATATTCAACGAAAATTATTTTAATTATGAAAAAAATTGTTGTAAGTTTATTATCAATTATTATTACTGTATTAGGTTTTTCGCAAAAATCTCACAGCGATATTATCGACGTTAAAGAATATATAATTGTTCTTGACATTACTGACATTGAGGGTGAATATATCGAAGGCTATACAAGTTTACGATTATTACCAGTGCAAGAAAATACAAATCTATTTTTACTCGACTTGCAAAATCTCTCTATAGATTCAATTACTTGCAACCAGTCAGAACTTAATGGGTACACACATAACGATACTCTTATAAGTATTGAGCTTGTCAATAGTTTTGGACCTACTGACGAAATTACAATCAATGTTTATTATCATGGTAATCCTCAAAAAGACCCATCAAATTGGGGAGGATTTTATTTTATGGATGGTTACGCATTTAACCTTGGTGTAGGTTTTGACGATGTCCCACATAATTATGGCAGAGTATGGTTTCCTTGTAGTGACAATTTTACAGATAGAGCAATATATAAAACAATTATTACAACTCAGCAAAATCATACCGCAGTTTGTGGCGGAGAATTAGTACAAGTTACTGAAAATACTGCAGAACAAACAAAAACTTATGAGTGGCATCTCAATTATGAAGTACCAACATATTTGGTTTCTGTAGCAGTCGGGGCGTATGAGTTACAGTCACATATTTATGAAGGAATAGAAGCCAATATTCCAGTTGAGTTTTATATTTACCCTGGAGATAGCGTACGTACTGCAAACTCTTTTGTTAATATTGATAGTGTTTTACGGATTTACGAAACAAAATACGGTGCATATCCTTGGAACAGAGTAGGATATGTTTCGGTTCCTTTTAACAGCGGAGCAATGGAGCATGTAACCAATATTGCAATGGGAAGAGATTTTGTTAATGGAACACTTGATTATGAGGATTTGTTTTATCACGAATTAGCCCACATGTGGTTTGGTGATTATATTACTTGCTCCTCGGCAGAGGATATGTGGATAAACGAAGGTTGGGCAACATATAATGAAACTGTTTTTACACAATATTTATATGGATTAGATGCTGCGAAAAGTTTTCGAAATAAATCTCACGAAACTGTATTACGATATTACCATATTCAAGATGGTGGGTTTCATGCTCTTTACCCAATGGACCAAAGTCTGACATATTCGCGTACCGTTTATGAGAAAGGTGCCAGTACAGCTCATTCGCTGCGTGGATATCTTGGAGATGAGTTGTTTTTTGGTGGTATGACGCAATTTTTACAAGAAAACGCTTACTCTTCTGTCTCATCTTATGATATGAGAGACTTTCTTACTGATTATACTGGAATAGATATGACAGACTTTTTTGATGATTGGGTTTTTTCTCCAGGTTTTTTTCATTTTTCAATCGATTCGGCTATTGTTCAACAAAATGGAGCAGAATATGATGTTACGGTTTATATGCAACA
>JAQVOR010000217.1 GCA_028702535.1 Bacteroidales bacterium | reverse complement strand
ATTTAAACAACTGTTTACTCAAACGATTTAAAGATATATCGTTCATCAAAATCAACTTCATATTCTTTTCAAAACTTAAGATATCCTACCGCTCGCTCGGATTTATTTACACTTCGAGTGAACAATGTAAAACAAGTCTAACAGCATCCAATAATCTGTTTTGTGATATAAAATTGCTTTTCTAAGAAATTACCTATATTTTTACTTCCTAAATATAGATTAAAAATTTATCTATGAAAAAAATTCTTGTAACAGGTGGTGCAGGTTTCATTGGTTCACACTTATGCAAACGACTGCTCGAAGATGGTAACGAAGTAATCTGCCTCGATAATTATTTTACAGGCTCCAAGTCGAATATCATAAACTTAATTGACAATCCGTATTTTGAACTAATACGCCACGATATTACTATGCCTTTTTTTATTGAGGTTGACGAAATCTATAATCTTGCATGCCCTGCCTCGCCAATACATTATCAGTTTAATCCTATTAAAACAATTAAAACTTCGGTAATGGGCTCTATCAACATGCTTGGCCTCGCAAAAAGAACAAAAGCAAAAATTTTACAAGCCTCTACAAGTGAAGTTTACGGCGATCCAGAAATCCATCCGCAGCCCGAAACATACTGGGGAAATGTAAATCCAATAGGTTCGCGTGCATGTTATGATGAAGGAAAAAGATGTGCCGAATCTCTTTTTGTAAATTATCATAAGCAAAATGATGTAAAAATAAAAATTGCTCGAATATTTAATACTTATGGGCCAAACATGCACCCAAATGATGGGAGAGTAATCTCTAATTTTATTGTTCAGGCTTTGCAAAATAAACCTATTACCATTTATGGCGATGGAAAACAAACACGCAGTTTTCAATATGTTGACGATCTTGTCGAAGCACTTATAAGATTAATGAACACTACTGATGATATTATAGGTCCTGTAAATGTAGGTAATCCAGGCGAATTTACCATACTTCAGCTTGCTGATGAAATTATTAAATTGACAGGTTCAAAAAGTAAGATTGAATATCTTCCTTTGCCTGAGGATGACCCTATTCAAAGACAACCTGATATTACCCTTGCAACTAAACTTCTTGGTAGTTGGAGTCCTGATATTAATTTGGAAGAAGGGCTAATTAAAACTATAAATTATTTTAAACCAATTATTTAAACCCATTGAATATGAAAGGAATTATTTTAGCCGGTGGAGCAGGAACAAGGTTACACCCGATGACAATAAGTATCTCGAAACAGATAATCCCTGTTTACGATAAGCCGATGATATATTATCCATTATCAGTACTAATGCTTGCAGGTATTCGTGAAGTTTTAATTATTTCTACACCTCAAGATATTTCGCTTTACGAAAGACTTTTTGGCGATGGTTTTCAATTAGGGATGAAAATTCAGTATAAAATACAACCTTCGCCCGATGGACTAGCTCAAGCTTTTACACTTGGCGAAGAGTTTATTGGTAATGATAGTGTTTGTCTAGTTTTAGGAGATAATATATTTTATGGACAAGGTTTTGGAAATGTTATGTTAGATGCGGCAAAACTTGAGGACGGTGCTATGATATTTGGTTATTATGTTAAGGATCCTCAACGATATGGAGTTGCAGATTTTGATGCTGACGGAAATGTCTTGTCAATCGAAGAAAAACCAGATAAACCAAAATCAAACTATGCGGTTACAGGATTATATTTCTACAGTAATGATGTGGTAGATAAAGCGAAAAAGCTAAAACCATCAAAACGTGGAGAATATGAAATCACTGACTTAAATAATTTGTTTTTGGAGGAAAAACGCTTGCAAATAAAACTTCTCGGACGCGGTTTTGCATGGTTAGATACTGGCACACCAGAAAGTTTGCTTCAAGCAGCTAATTTTATGGAGACAATCGAAGCAAGACAAGGACTGAAAGCCTCGTGTATTGAAGAAATTGCTTATCGTCGCGGTTTTATCTCTAAAAAACAGTTCGAGAAACTAATCATACCATTACAAAAAAGTGAGTACGGACAATATTTATTAAAAATATTAAATGAAGATATTCCATTATGATTATTACAAAAACCAAAATAGAAGGACTACTTATTATCAAACCTAAGGTTTTTAATGATAAAAGAGGATACTTTTTTGAGTCCTGGAATCAAAAACTCGCATTAGAAAATGGAATAGTTTTTAATCCGCTACAACATAATGAGTCTAGCTCTGGTTATGGTGTCATCAGAGGTTTACACTATCAAATCGCACCTTACGGACAAACTAAATTAGTAAGAGTAATTTCGGGAAAAGTATTAGATGTTGCAGTCGATTTACGTAAAAATTCCCCTACATTTGGTCAGCATGTTGCTGTTGAATTAAGTGGAGAAAATAAAACTCAGTTTCTAATTCCAAAAGGTTTTGCTCATGGCTTTGCAGTTTTATCCGAAAGAGCTATTTTTTCTTATATGTGCGATGAATACTACAATCCTCAATCTGAACGTGGAATACAATTCGATGATCCCAAATTAAAAATAGACTGGAAAATATCACCAAAAGATTATATTATATCGGAAAAAGACACAAAAAATCCTGCATTTATAGATGCGGAAATGAATTTTTAATTATGAAAAAAATATTAATAACTGGAGCAAATGGTCAACTTGGACGTAAAATAAATGATTTGTCAATAAACAACTCTGAGTTAGAATTTATATTTACCGATCTCCCCGAAACAGATATTACTGATGCCGATAGTATTGATAAAATATTTTTAGATAATCAGATTGGTCTTATCATAAACTGTGCTGCATACACCGCTGTTGATAAAGCAGAAGATGATGAAGAAAATGTATACAAAGCAAATGCTAAGGGACCCGAATTATTGGCAAAAAAAGCATCTGAAACAGGAGCAAAACTTATTCATATCTCAACCGATTATGTCTTTGATGGACAAGCAAATACCCCATACACAGAAACAGATTTAGAGAAACCAGTTTCAGTTTATGGTAGAACTAAGCTTGAAGGCGAAAAGCTTGCAATTAAAAACTCCTCTGATTGTATTATTATCAGAACATCGTGGTTGTACAGTGAATATGGAAATAATTTTGCTAAGACTATGTTGAAATTAGCAACTGAAAAAGAAAAACTCAACGTAGTATTCGACCAAATAGGAACTCCCACTTATGCCGGTAGTCTTGCAAATGCAATACTTCAAATCGTTTCAGATTATTGCAATTCAAATATATGGAAATCGGGAATTTATCATTATTCAGACCTTGGAGTCTGCTCGTGGTTCGATTTTGCCGTGTTTTTATTAAAACAAAAAAACTTAAACACTCCAATATTTCCAGTTCGCAG
>JAQVOR010000216.1 GCA_028702535.1 Bacteroidales bacterium | reverse complement strand
GCGGTTGTTAAAAAATATAAATCAGATGTTTTTCTTAATTTAATTGCAGAGGATTGCATTGATGTGTTGGAAAAAAAATTAAAGCCTGATGTAGTTTATACTGAATTTAACGAAGCAAAATCTCTTTCTCAGATATGCGATTTTTTGGATAAAATTGAAAGTGCATTTCCGAAAGCAAAAATCATTGTCTCGGGCAAAAGTTTGCTAAAATATTGGAAGAATATTCCAAATAAGATTTATATTGTTCACGACTTGGAAATACTTTATAAATCTCTTTAGCACTATTTTTCACATTGTTTTGTGTTTTAATCTTTATTATTTTAATTTTGCACCAACTAAAAATTTATGTTTATGAAGTTATTAGAAGGAAAATTAGTTTTAGTTACTGGTGCTGCTCGCGGTATTGGTAAGGCAATTGCAATAGAGTGTGCTAAAGCTGGAGCTGACATTGCATTTACAGACATAAAAAAAGATGATAGCTTTTCTGCTCTCGAAAAAGACTTGCAAGACTTTGGAGTAAAAGCAAAGGGCTATGAGTCGAATGCAGCAAATTTAGAAAGCTCACAAAACACAATCGATCAAATACATGCAGACTTTGGACGTATTGATGTGCTTGTCAATAATGCTGGAATTACTCGTGACGCATTGCTTATGCGAATGACCGAAGAACAGTGGGATATGGTTATCAATGTAAACCTTAAGTCTGTGTTTAATCTTACAAAAGCTGTTCAAAAAATTATGCTTAAACAACGCAGTGGTTCAATAATAAATATGAGTTCGGTGGTAGGAGTGTCGGGTAATGCCGGACAAACTAACTACTCTGCCTCAAAAGCTGGTATTATTGGTTTTACAAAATCAATTGCTCGCGAATTAGGTCCACGGAATATTCGTTGTAATGCAATTGCTCCTGGATTTATCGAAACAGAAATGACCAATGCTATTCCCGAGGAAGCACGTAAAGAATGGGCACAAAAAATTCCTTTAAGACGTGCTGGAACTCCTTTAGATGTCGCAAACTTAGTCGTTTTTCTTGGGTCTGATATGTCAACTTACATTTCAGGGCAAGTTATAAATGTTTGTGGTGCAATGCTAACTTAATTCAAACTTTTATATTGGAAATTTATTTTGAATACCCTTATTACTTGATAATAGTAGCTGTAATTGTTGCAGCTGCTATTTCATTTTTCTTGTATTATAAAGACAAAACTTTCAAAGACCTTCAAGCTTGGAAAAAATGGACAATGACATCCTTGCGATTTGTTTTTGTTCTTATAATTTTACTCTTACTTTTAAGTCCTGTTATTAAAACAAAAGGTCTTATAGTTCAAAAACCTGTGATAGTTGTTGCACAAGATAATTCATCATCATTACTTTTGAATAAAGATTCTACTTTTTATCAAAATCAGTATAAAACAAATCTTGACAAATTGATTACTTCGCTTGGTGATTCTTATGATGTGCGATATTTGCAATTTTCAGAAACTACAGAAAACGATACTATACTCGATTTCAGTGGCAAAATGTCTGATATCTCCTCAGTTTTTCCTGAGATTGTGGCACGATATGCAGGTATGAACCTTGGTGCAGTAATTCTTGCCACAGACGGAATATATAATAAGGGTATTAATCCGACATATTCAAAAAACTTGGACTTTCCTGTGTATTCAATTGCCTTGGGAGATACCGTTTCGCAAAAAGACCTTGTTATTGACGATTTGGTTCATAATAAAATTGCTTTTCTTGGAAATAAATTCCCCTTACGAATTTATGTTTCAGCAGAAAAATGTAGCGAGCAAACCGCCGAATTAACTATTAGCCGTGATGACAAAATTATTTACTCATCCGATATTGAAATACCTAAAGACGGAAACATAAATACGATTGATGTTGATCTTGCTGCTGATAAACTCGGTATTCAGAAATATGATGTAAAAATCGAACATCTTGAAAATGAAATCTCTTTTGACAATAACGAAGCGGTGTTTGTTATAAATGTAATTGATAACAGAAATAAGATTTTACTGCTTGCAAATGCTCCGCATCCCGATAATGGTGCAATAAGTTTTGCAATTAAAGATAATCCTGATTTTGAAATTCATACAGAATTTATCTCCGAGTTTAACGGTTCGGTTGCAGACTATGACTTAGTTGTTTTACATCAATTGCCTTCTGTTCGCAACAATATAGCATCAATTATTTCGGAGATTGATAAAAACTCAATTCCTGTTTTGTTTATTTTGGGAAAAGCTACAGATCTTAAAAACTTTAATAATCTCGATAAAGGATTGCAAATTAACTCTTTAAGTAGTAAAGCTGATGATGCACAAGCATTTTTTAATCAGGATTTTGTATCGTTTAGCACAGGCTTTGATGAAAAGGAGTTTTTTGATGATATGTCAGCCCTAAAAGTTGTTTTTGGTGATTATAAAACTCTGTCAGATGTAAAAGTTCTACTTTATCAGAAGATTAATGGAATAAAAACTGATAAGCCTTTAGTTTTATTTTCGGAGCAAAATGGTGTAAAAACTGGTTTTATTACTGGCGAAGGTATTTGGAGATGGAGGATTGATGATTACCGACAAAACACATCCCATGATAATTATAAAATGCTGATTAATAGAGTTTTTCAGTATATGATAGTGAAAAAGATACAAGACAAACTTTTAATTGAATCAGCCCAAGTTTTTAGCGAAAATCAAAATGTTGTTTTTACTGCTGAATTTTATAACGAAGCCTATGAGTTAGTTAATGGTTTAGATGTAGAAATGAAGCTTATAGATGACAATGACAAAGAATATAGATACTTTTTTGGTAATCAGGGCGATGCGTATCGTTTAGATATTGGCAGAATCCCCGCTGGAACTTATTCTTATATTGTGGAGTCTGATTTTGATAATAAAACATACGCTGCTACAGGTAAAATAATTGTTAAGTCTATAAATATAGAGGCACTTAATACAACCGCTAATCATATAGTTTTAGAACAGTTGGCAGAACAAACTGGCGGTAAGGTTTTTTATCCTGATAATATGAATGCAATACCAGTTTCAATAGCTGATAATAGTGAAATTTTAAGTTTGGCTTACGAACAAGAAAAACTATATACATTAACAGATTTATTTTATTTGTTCTTTGTGATACTTGTTTTTGCTGCTACAGAATGGAGTTTGAGAAAATTTTGGGGAGGGTATTAAGGGAGAGAAGAGTGTGGAGTTGGGAGTTGGGAGTTGGGAGTGAGGAGTTGGGAGTGCGGAGTTGGGAGTTGGGAGTGGGGAGTTGGGAGTTGGGAGTGTGGAGTTGGGAGTGGGGAGTGAGGAGTGAGGAGTTGGGAGTGGGGAGTGGGGAGTGTGGA
>JAQVOR010000215.1 GCA_028702535.1 Bacteroidales bacterium | reverse complement strand
CCAGTATTTTATTTTTAGCTCATCCTATCCACACCGAAGCCGTTGCTAATATTAAAGGTCGTGACGAAATAATGACACTTCTTGGTTCGCTGGCAGCACTCTGGTTTACAATTAAATATTTAGACACAAAGAAAATATATTTTGTAATATTGTCGTCAATTTCGCTGCTTTTAGGATTATTATCAAAAGAAAATGCAATCACTTTTTTAGCGATAATTCCACTAAGTGTTTATTACTTTACCAATCATAAATTATCTTCAAATATCAAAGCGAGCATTCCACTTTTGATAGCTGCTGGGATATTTCTTCTTATCAGAGCAAATGTTTTAGGTTTTGATGGTGGCGAAAAACAGATTTCTCAAGAAATAATGAATAATCCATTTTTAGGTGCAAGTTTTGCCGAAAAAATGGCAACAATATTCTTCACACTTGGAATGTATATTAAATTATTAATATTCCCCCATCCTCTAACTTATGATTACTATCCATATCAAATCGAAATTATTGGCTGGGACAATCCTGGAGCGTATTTAACACTTGTTTTTTATCTATCGATTGGGATTTATGCAGTTTATGGAATGATAAAAAAACGAGATGTCTTTTCCTATGGAATATGGTTTTATCTGCTGCCGCTGTCGGTAGTTTCAAATATTTTCTTCCCAGTTGGGACATTTATGAACGAGCGTTTTGTATTTATTTCTTCAATCGGATTTTGTCTGATACTTGGGTGGCTAATCTATAATTATATACCAAAACTTATTAAAGATAATTCTTCAGCAAAATACTTTACGAGTTTTATTATGATAGTCGTTTTAAGTTTATATTCGATAAAAACCATCAGTCGAAACAAGGCGTGGGAAAACGATTTAACACTATTTACCACAGATGTACAAACAAGTTCAAATTCGGCAAAAAGTAATTGTTCGGCAGGCGGTAAATTAATTGAGGAAGCTCAAAAGCCCGAAAACAAGAGCAATACTGTTGTACACAACCAAATGTGTAAACAAGCTATTGGCTATCTTGAACATGCAATAGAAATTTATCCTAATTATGTTGATGCCTTAAATTTATTGGGGAATGCACATTACGAACACAATTTTGCTATTGCTAAATCATTACATTATTATGCAAAAGTTTTAAAAATGCGTCCGTTTTATAATATTGCGTACAACAACTCAAGAATTGTAATGCAAAACGCTATTTCACTACTTACCAACAATTATTCCAGTTCAACACCCGAAGAAATTTTAAAATCTTGTGATGAAATAATATTAGCAAAACCTGAATTCGGCGAAGCTTATCATTTAAAAGGAACACTTTATGGGAAATATTTGAATATGATTGACTCTGCTTTTGTCTATTTACAAAAAGCTCAGGAAATGAATTTCGATAAAAGTTCTGGATTTTATAAAGATCTTGGAGTTGCATACGGGATGAAAGGTTTGTATAATGAGTCCCTACGATACTTTCATAAAGCAATTGAACTTGATCCAAATGATGCTCAATCATATTTTAACCTTGGCATAACTTATCAGCAATTAGAAGATGTTGAAAATGCAAATCTTTATCTCCAAAAATCAGAAGAATTAAAACAAAAACAAGCTGCACAGTGATAAACAATCAAAAAATTATAATAGTATTACCTGCATATAATGCGGAGCTTACTCTCGAAAAAACGTACTCGGAAATACCTTTTGATATTGTTGATGATGTTATTTTAGTTGATGATAATAGTACGGATAAAACAGTTGATAAAGCACGTGAACTAGGAATAAAAAACATATTTGTACACGACAAAAACAAAGGCTACGGCGGAAATCAAAAAACTTGTTATAACAATGCTCTTAAACTTGGTGCAGATATTATTATAATGCTACATCCCGATTATCAATACACACCAAAATTAATTCATTCGATGTCGTATTTAATTGCTAATGAGGTGTATAGCGTGGTTTTGGGTTCCAGAATATTGGGACGAGGTGCACTTAAAGGAGGAATGCCGTATTATAAATATGTGTCGAATCGTCTTTTAACTTTTGGGCAAAACTTGTTGATGCGTCAAAAATTATCCGAATATCATACTGGTTATAGAGCTTTTTCGGCTGAGGTATTAAATGCAATAAATTTTAATGATAATTCAGATGATTTTGTTTTTGATAATCAAATGTTAGCACAAATTTTTTATGCTGGATACGAAATCGCCGAGATTACTTGTCCAACCAAATACTTTGAAGAAGCCTCATCAATAAATTTTAAACGCAGCGTTAAATACGGACTGGGAGTTATAGGAACATCGTTTTTGTATTTTTTTAATAAAATTGGAATTGCAAAAAGCAATATTTTTAAGAAATGACTAAACTTACGGAATTATTAAATATAAAACACCCGATAATTTTGGCTCCAATGTTTTTGGTTACAAATATTGAGATGGTTAAAGCCGCTCTTGATAATGGCATAAGTGCAGCAATTCCAGCCATGAATTTTCGTAACCCTAATGATATTACCAAAGCCATTCAGGAAATAAAACAACATATCGATAAGCCGTTTGGGATAAATATTATAGTAAATCGCTCAAATACAAAATTAAATGCACAAATTGAAGCATGTTTAGTAGAGCCTCCTGCATTTATTATTACTTCTTTGGGCAATCCTAAAACAATAATCGAAAAAGCTCACGCTAAAGGGATAATGGTTTTTTGCGATGTTACAGACTTAAAATATGCTAAAAAAGTTGAACAAGTTGGCGCAGATGCTTTAATTGCAGTTAACAGCGAAGCAGGTGGTCATGCGGGTTGCACTCCGCGTAACGAATTGATAGAAACTCTTACCAAAAATTGTAAAATCCCTGTTATTAATGCTGGTGGAGTGTCATCGTCAAGCGATTTGCGAGATGTTTTAAAACTTGGAGCAGCGGGAACGTCTATTGGTACATTATTTATTGCCTCGCACGAATGCAAAGTTTCGGACAAATATAAAAATGCACTAATAAATTACGGCAAAAACGATATTGTATTAACCCGTAAACTATCTGGGGCCCCAACAACCGTTATAAATACCGATTATGTTAAAAGTATTGGGACAAAACCTAATTTTCTTGAATATCTAATCAACAAAAACACAGGAATTAAAAAGTTTGCAAAAGCAATACTTATGCGTAAAGGACAAAACAAACTCTCAAACGCTGCATTTAAAGCAACCTACAAAACCGTTTGGTGTGCAAGTCCAGCAATTGAGAATATTACAGAGTTAAAAAGTGTGAAAGAGATTGTTGAAGACCTGGTAGGAAGTTTGTAGAAAAACACTCCAACGATTTGGTTATCAAAACTTTGTTGTTAATAAAAAGTCGTTTAAT
>JAQVOR010000092.1 GCA_028702535.1 Bacteroidales bacterium | reverse complement strand
ATCCGTTTTCGCAATAAATAAAATTAGAATCTGCCACAATATCGGTAGGGCCATAAAAATATGATATTGCCGAGTCTGTATTATATCTTAAAGTATCCGAATAGATATCATATTGGGGACTAACTAACACAACAGTATCAACGGCGTAATAATCTTTTTTCTTTAAGAAATAATATCCTCTTCGTGAGTATAATTTATTATTATCGTGAAAAATTTTGCCTCCATTAAAATAGTACGCTATATCAAGGTTTCTATCATAATCAAGCGAGTCGGTAAGTAGTAATGATTCTCGGTGTTTAAGAATTACAGAATCTCTCATTTTTGCGATTTTACTGTTTCCGTCATACTCAAGATATTTACCAATGAATAGGATAGTGTCTCCTTGCTTAATCCTCACATTACTATATGCTTCTATTGTATTTGTGTTGTCGTAAAAATATGCCGAATCGCAAAACATAAAAGCTTCCTCGTGTTTAAATACGACTTTACCCAATAATTTTTTTGCTTTAACGCCAGTGCTTTCGTCATATTCTAAGCTGTTTGCGTGAACAATCTCTACTTTTGCTGGTTTTTTATCTTTATTTATATCGCTATCTTCATTTTGTGCAAAAACATTGAGACAAAGGATTACTCCTAAAATCAAAATACTAATTATTTTAAGTGTTTTGGACATTATTTATTTTAACAGTTCGTCAATTATCTGTTCAATACTTATGCCATCTGCCTCTGCCTTATAATTTTTTATAATACGATGTCTTAAAATAATTTTTGCTACTGCTTTAACATCCTCAATATCTGGAGAATATTTTCCTGCAAGCACCGCATGAGTTTTTGCACCTATCACTAAATATTGTGAAGCACGTGGACCTGCACCCCAGTGTAAATATTTTTTTACTATTTCAGGAGCGAATTCAGAATCTGGTCGTGTCATAGTAGCTAATTTCACAGCATACTCTAAAACATTATCATTAATAGGAACTTTTCTTATCAATTTTTGAAAAAATATTATTTCTTCGGCACTCAAAACTTGTTTAAGTTCAAAATCTTTATCAATAGTGGTGTTTTTCACAACAATTATCTCATCTTCAAATGATGGGTATCCGACCATAATATTAAACATAAATCTGTCCAATTGTGCCTCAGGCAAAGGATAAGTTCCCTCTTGCTCAATAGGATTTTGAGTAGCCATTACAAAGAACGGTTCATCGAGTTTATATTCTGTACCAGCAGCAGTAACAGACCTTTCTTGCATTGCTTCTAAAAGTGCAGCTTGAGTTTTTGGCGGTGTACGATTTATCTCATCTGCTAATATAAAATTTGCAAAAATAGGACCTTTAACAAATTTAAACTGTCTGTTTTCACCTAAAATTTCAGTTCCAATAATATCAGATGGCATTAAATCTGGTGTAAATTGAATTCGTTTGTTTTTAAGTCCTAAAACTTCCGCAATAGTAGTTACCAAAAGTGTTTTTGCCAAACCTGGCACTCCAACCAATAAACAATGTCCTCTACTAAAAATTGCAATCAAAACTTCGGTTATAACCTGATCTTGCCCATATATTTTTTTACTAATTTCTGCAAGAAGTTCATTATGTTTGCTTCTCAAAGCATCTATCGCCGCAACATTATCTTTATATTCAATCATAATAATAATAGAAAGTTAATTATTTTATAACGAGCAAAGGTAATTATAATTGTATTATGAAAAAAGATGTAATATTGATTTTAGAAAATTTATAGTATTTTTGCAAAAAAAGATAATTATGATACAACGAATCCAAACTTTATATTTATTGTTAGCCTTGCTATGCATGGGATTATTATTGTTTTTACCTTTTGGTGAAATTGCAACAAAAACATCAGAAACCATTAGTTTAAGCATAGAAGGTTTTGATTATCAAGAAAATGGCGAAACTCAGAATTTTTCTGTATTACCATTAACGATTATGTTAGCACTAAGTGTTCTGACTACTCTTGTGAGTATATTTTTATTCAAAAAACGCATGTTACAAATTCGTCTCAACGTCTTTAATTTAATTATTCAAGTTGGCAGCATTGGTTTGATGTTTTACTTTTTATTTCAGGCAAATAAACTTGTTGGCGAAGCATGGACAAGCCATATAACCATAATTTTACCTGCAATAGCGGCCATATTTACTTATTTGGCAATAAGGTCAATTGGTAAAGATGAAGCTTTGGTTAGATCAATTAGCAGATTGAGATAATTCTTGAATATTTGCGTCATTGTCGGCGATACCCAACAAATTTTGAGGAATAGATTTTGATGTTTTAGCTCCCAGTTTTTTTAAGATTGCTAATTTTCTGCATTTTTTTGAGATACTATCTACAACTAGTGCAAAATCATAATTATTCCCACGTAGCGTGTTGCAACACTAAAAACAAAATAACCAACTCATAAGTTTATAAGATGTTTTATATTATTTGATAAGCACATTGCACATAAAAAAAAAGTACTATCTTTGATGTCATATATCCAAAATAGAATAATTATAAAATGCTAAAGGAAAAGAGTGTAACAAAGTATATAATAAAATCTCCTCTGAATTACATAGGCGGAAAAGCAAAAATATTAAATCAAATTTTGCCTCTATTCCCAAAAAAAATCAACAATTTTATAGATTTATTTGCAGGTGGTTTTAATGTTGGAATAAATGTAAACGCAGAGAAATTTTTTTGTAATGATAATCTAACTTTTCTAATTGATATGTTCAAAGAGTTCAAAGAAGTTGAACTTGAAGATTCAGTTTATCACATCGAAAAAAGAATTGAGAGATTCAAGCTATCACAAACTAATCAGAATGGTTTCATTGAATTTCGTAAATTTTATAATAAAACAAAACAGCCTTTAGATTTATTTGTACTAATAGCATACTCTTTCAATCATCAAATCCGTTTCAATAATAACCACGAATTCAATAACCCTTTTGGCAAAAACAGGAGTTGTTTTAACGAAACAATGAAACTAAATTTAGAACGTTTTATAATTAAGATAAAAAAAATGGAAATTGAATTTAGCAATAAATGTTTCACAGAATTCGATTTTACATTTTTATCTGAAGATGATTTCGTTTACTGTGACCCGCCCTATCTAATTACTACAGGAACATATAACGATGGTAAACGAGGATTTAAAGGCTGGAGTACAAAAGAAGAAATAGCATTATTGAAAACATTAGATAAACTGACAAAAGCGAATGTAAAATTTGCACTATCTAATGTATTAGAGCATAAAGGGAAATCGAATGAGATTTTGAAAGATTGGGTAAATAGCAATTCTAATTATCAAATCAATACAATTGATTTTAATTATTCTAATTCAAATTATCAAACTATAATACGAGATAAAAAATCGAGTAAAGAGGTTTTAATTACCAACTACCAACCTTTAATTACTAAGCAAAAAAGCCTTTTTGATGAAATCTACGAAGACTATGAGATTTATAGGTAATAAAGAAAAATTAGTTGATAAAATTCATCAAATAATGTTAGAAAAAAAAATTAAAGGCAATTCTTTTTTTGATTTTTTTTCTGGTACAACTAACGTAGGTAAATTTTTTAAGAAGAAAGGTTTTAAAATTTACTCTTCCGATTTACTTTATTTTTCTTACGTTTTGCAACAGGCATATATAGTAAACAACACAAAATTAGAGTTTAAAAATTTACTATCAAGTTTGGAAATTAAAAGCAGATTTTTGTTTACAACTCCGATAACAGAAGTTATTGAATATTTAAACAATCTAAAACCTATTGAAGGATTTATATATAAGAATTACACTCCGTCAGGAACAAAAGAATTAAAACAGCCACGAATGTATTATTCCGACCATAACGGAAAAATGATTGATGCCATTAGGCTACAAATTGAAAAGTGGTGGAACGAAAACTTGCTAAACAAGCAAGAATACTACGTTTTATTAGCTTGTTTAATTGAGACTATTCCCTTTTATGCAAATGTTTCAGGAGTTTATGCGGCATTTTATAAAAAATGGGATCCACGAGCGGTAAAGGAGATTGTTTTAAGACCAATTAAATTCATTTTAAATAATACAGAAAACTTTGCTTATAATGTAAATTCTACCGAACTTTTAGATATTGAGGCTGATATTTATTATTTAGACCCTCCGTATAATCAGAGGCAATATGCCCCAAATTATCATATCCTTGAAACCGTTGCAAAATACGATAACCCAAAAATAAAAGGAATTACAGGATTACGACCTTATGATAAACAAAAAAGCCAGTTTTGTAATTCTAAAACAGCCTTACAAGAGTTGGACAAAATTGCAACTAAAGGTCAATATAAAACATTGATTTTAAGCTATAATTCAGAGGGAATAATGCCACAAAAGAGTATTATTGAAACTTTAGAAAAACATGGGAATATTGAACTTGTGGAAATAAAATATCCTCGTTTTAAAAGCAACAATAATGGTCAGAGCAAAACAAAAAAATACATCAACGAACAATTATACATTTTAAAAAGACATGAATAGACCTCGAGGCTGGATACAAGATAGCGGCAACCTCGACAACATGATTAGGGTTGTTGAGTTATTTGATAAAAATTCTGCTACTCATAAAAATTTGATTAGCACCCATATTCCCAACAAAATTGAGGATATTTCAAAAAAAACACAACTCATTGAAAACTTAAAAACTACATTGGTTAATTTCAATTCATTGGTTGGCACAAGAACTTCAAATGATAAAGTTGACAGTATTATTCAGTGCCTAATTTCTGGGCAAAATAGACTCGGGATTGTAGATTGGGCTTGTGATAATTTTGTGCGTTTTGCCTATACTTTAAATTTTATCGCATATAATGAAACTTTCGATTCATTTTCTATTACAAACTTTGGATTAGAACTTACACAAGCAACAGATGATGAAAAGTATGAAGTTTTAAAAATTGCATTAAAAAAATACCCTCCTGTTGTTCGTGTATTAGAGTTACTTTACAATCAGTATGAAAATCAGCCACAAATTCCATCACTAACAAAGTTTGAAATTGGAAAAAACTTAGGATTTAAGGGTGAAGATGGTTTCACAACATATTCTCAAAATGTATTTATCCAAGCACTTAATACAGCAGAAACCGTTAAAGAACGAAACAAAATCAGACAAAATTGGGAAGGATCAAGCGATAAATATGCCCGCATGATTTGTGGTTGGTTAATGCACAATAAAATTGCTTGGGTAACTCGAAACAAAAAAGATGTCGAAATACAAATTGGAAATGAAAAATATGATGCAAAATTACAATCATATCAAATTACATTAGAAGGGATTAAAGAATTTCGATCTTGCAGAGCTTACAGTCGAAATCCTGGAACTATCAAGAACGTTTCTTTTGAAATGTTGGCTACTAAAGGAGCAGATAAAAATTATTTGAGAACAAGAAGAACTTACATTTTAAAAGCAATACAGCTAAACAAAACAATTGAACAAATTCAACAATATTTAGAGAATAAAAATTTATCAAATATTAGTGAGCAAACAATAAAAGACGACATTAAAAACTTTAGCAGAATAGGACTTGAAATTAGTTTTAGTTGCGAAAAATACAAACTCAAGGATGTTATTGAACTTCTTGAAATTCCAGATTCGGTTTCTCAACAAAATATTACACCATCTATACTTGAAAGCACAAAACAAACATTAAGAGAAGAATTAAACTGCTTAGACCACGAGTACTTAGATATTTTAGACTTTAGTATTGCGGGCAGAAAAAGTGCTATTCAGTTCGAAGTAAGAATTACAGAATTACTAAACCAAATAATCATCGCTAAACATCTTGCTGGTGGTAGCAGACCTGAAATTATTGGTTATAATCCGAAACACAAGCCTGAAGATTGTATCATTATGGACAGTAAATCATACAAAGATGGTTTTAAAATACCTGCAAGCGAAAGAGACAAGATGATTAGGTACATTGAGGAATACAAGGAAAAAGACGAAAATTTAAACTCAAATAAGTGGTGGGCAAACTTTAAAAGCCCAGATTACCCAAACAAAGAGGTAAAATTTAGTTTTGTTTCTAGTGCGTTTATTGGGAACTATCTAAGTCAATTGACATACATAAGAAATCGGACAGGCATTAATGGCTGTGCTGTAACAACAGAAACATTATTGAGAAAAGTAAATAATGTTTTAAACAAGAATTGTGATTACGAATTAACCAACTTTTTTGAAGACTTAGGTTGCAATAATTTAGTAAAATAAACATTTTTGCAACTCACACAACCCCCACTGCAAAATAACATTTACTTTTATTATAAGTATTGCAACGCATAACACATTAGGTCTATTGGAAAAGATGAAGCCTTGGTTAGATCAATCAGTCGCTTGAGGTAATTCTTAAGTATCTCTGTCATCTATTCTGCAAGTCTTAAACTCGAACATTGTGAACAAGACACTGACTGTATGGACAAACACTAAGTAATCCGAAATTAACATTTTTATAAAAATTAGAGGTAAGGTTTTCTACTAATAATCACAAAAATCGACATAATAAGATTAAAAAACATAATCGCTATCACTCCTACTGTATAGTTATTAAGTTTTTGCCCCATAATACTAATATAAGAGCTAAGGAAAATTTCAGATTGCTGATTATAATATGGCGGAAAATAAGCTGGCATAAAACGCCTTTGTATTTCAACATCTAAAACTACAAAAGGATTAGAATAATAATTTTCCACAACTTTATCAATGCTTCGATTTTTAAGGTTGCTCTCATTTTTGGGATAATTATAATTATCCGACATTTTCTCTAAAACAAGCTTGCTTTGATTTTCATAATATAACTGGATAGCTTTTAGATTTTCTGCAAAAGATAAATTGTTGATTTCTGGCATAAATAAATTCTTTTTATTTTCAAAATTAAGCAAATTAATAGCCCACAAACTATCTTTTATATATATGTCACTTAAAGTTGGAATAAAATGGTCTAAATAATAAGCTGATTCATAGAGCATTGTCTTTTCTTCGATTATTCCAGTATGCTTATCATAAAACAAATACATTTCTGTCATTAGTGCATTTACTCCATGATACGCAGGGATAAACAATGAAACTTTTGGCACGGCTGTTTTTATGTTTTTGGAATTAAACTCATCAAATTTAATCATTACGCCCGAAAAAATCATATTTACAACAATAATCAATGGAATAATTAAATAAACAACTGAACTTGATTTTGTAATTCTGCTTAAAAACAAGCCTGTAATTGCTCCCCAAAAATTTAGCACGCAAATTATCACAAAAACTTCAATGAAAACAAAATTCATTTTAAGTAAAATAATAGCTGGAAACACTAACAAAAATGTCTGAAAGACGCTCCAAATAAGATATTTTATAATTTTTGCAAGACATAAAGAAAAATCTTTATTGATAAAGTAATTTTCAGCATTATGAAAATCTCTAAGTGCGATAAATTCATTTGAAGAGCTTACTAATCCAGTGAAAATGGCTGTTATTATCGTCATTAACACCCAAACAGGAATATTAGGATTTAAGTAATATGAATATTCTGCTTGATTACTAAAACGAGACAAATATGCAAACAATAGCCCTGCTATTAAAGGTATTGTTATCAACAAACCTGTGCGAGCAAAATTTTTGAAATCAATTTTAAAACTTAGTTTTAATTGCGAAAAAATTGAATGAAATATATTTGATTTTGTATTTTTATTTCTTGTTAGATTGCGGGTAACAATAGGTTTTTCTGGTAAAACAAAATTATTTTTATTATATTCTTTATACCAAAAATCTTTTTGATTATCACTTTTGCCCTTGTCAACCAATTCTAACAAAACCGATGGGTTTCGAGTTTCTTCTAACAATGATAATTTATCAACACTATTTGTTTTATTTCGTAAATATTCGGCTGCAGAGACTGGACTTCCAGAATATATCACATATCCGCCTTCGTCAATAATGATAATTTTATCGAATAAATTCAAACTATCAAAGTCGGGTTGATGCACCGAAGCAACAATTAGTTTTCCAGTTATTGATGCTCTTTTAAGTATTGATAAAATATTAAATGAATCATTTGATGCTAAACCGCTTGTAGGCTCATCGAGAATAAAAACATCGGGATTTGCAAGCAATTCCATAGCAATTCTCAATCGTTTCTGTTGTCCGCCAGACAATTGTCCAGACTTATCTCTGTTTTTTACAGCTATTTTATATAAGTCATTTTGCAAACCAACTGCTGAGCTCACTTTATTTATAAGTTGTTCCCAGTTATGTCTTTTTATCTGTAAAAACTCTAATCTTTGTTGCAAATGCTCCCGAACTGTAAAAAAAGGAATAAAACTAAAGGATTGCTTTAGATAACTAAATACTGGATTGCTCGCTTCATGATTTTCTTTATAAACAATTACTTCGCCACCACCATCCGATTTACAATTACTTAAGACATCTAATAATGTTGATTTTCCTGCTCCGCTTTTTCCAATAATACCAACAAACTCACCACTTTTTAGACTTAAATTAGTTTTGTGCAAAATTATTTTTTTTCCTTTAACAACTTCGATGTCTTTTAAATAAATACTAAAACTACTCTCCTTTTTATCCTCTATCCTATTTATTAAGTCATGAAAGAAATATTTCAACTGATGCTTATAACTTATCACCGATGTTTTTAACGCAAAACATATTTTTTGAGATGCAAAACTTACTGTATCAACACTCAAATCTAAGTCTGTCAAATTTTTTATTGCATAAACGCCATTAGAAAAATATAGATACTCAATAAATTGGTTTATTTCCAAGTCTAATTTAAAAGCATTAGAACATTCACGATTTTCAAAAAACGCAATAAGATTATTAGTTTGAGCAATATCAATATTATAAATATCGCTAATTAAATGGATAAATTCCAAAGAGTTTTTTAAATCTGATGTCTCAGATATAAGTCTTATGAGATTAAAGAGAAGTACAGCTCTTTCTTCATCCAACAGATCTTTTGCGGTTTCTTCGCAATATTTTATCAGTTTAACTGAGTTTAGCGAAAGTTTTTTATCCGAAACCTGCGAAGAAAGCTCATTGAGATAATTATCAAACAGCAACAAAAAGCTATTAATAAACTTTGGATCGAGATGATCAAATAAAAAACTCTCGAAATGTGCTCTTATTTCGTTGTTGTCAGCAGCAGCATCTCTGTTTACAGCAATGGCAAAGAGCCTGACAAGTGTATCAAATAATTTTCTAGTCATATTAAATTAAACAATTACAGAGTAAATTTAACACTTATTTTATACTTACAATACAATTGTTTTAACTTTTTTTTAAGAAAAGAGAATAACATAAATATATAAAAATCGTTAGATTTGCGTAATTCAATAAATAATGACTTATTATAAATATTTTATTTTTGTAATATTCTGTTAATTTTGCAATAATGAAACTAAGGAGTATGAGAAAAATTATTATAACAATATTGATATTTTTAATTAACCTAACGGTATTTGCTGACGGAATTAAATTCACTGCCAATAGTGCTCCCAAAGCAGGCATTGGACAGAATTTTCAGGTTCAATTTACTATTAATGCAAAACCAAACGATATTACACTTGGCAACTATGATGGTCTTAAACTGGTTAACGGTCCCAGTACATCAACTAGTCAGAATATTAGCATAGTCAATGGCAATTATACTCAAGAGAACAGATACACATATACTTATATATTTCAGGCAAGTCAAACTGGCATTTATACAATTGGTGGTGCAAGTGCAAGTGTTGACGGAAAAACCTACACCTCTAACAGTGTTAATGTTGAGATACAGCAATCTGCCGTGCAATCGGGAGGCAATAGACGCCGTTCAAGTAACTATGATCCTTGGGCAAACTTTAATGACAATGCTGCAAGTTCACAACCCAAAGAAATTACTGGTGAGGATCTATTTGTTAGAGTTTTTGTTGATAAAACCAATTTGTACAAAGGCGAAAGCCTGATTGCAACTGTCAAAATTTACACAAAAGTAGATTTAGTTGGTTTTGAAGATTTAAAATTACCTTCGTTTGATGATTTTTATGCCGAAGAAATTGAAACTCCTGGTAGGATAAATCTTGTTCGAGAAAACTATAATAATCAAGTATATAATGCTGGTTTAATAAAGAAGTATATTCTTTATCCACGTGTGTCAGGAGAACTCACAATTGAGCCATGCATAATTGATTGTCAAGTTCGGCAACCAGCACAGTCAGGTGGTATTATGGGATTTTTTGGATATTATGAAACAGCAAGCAAATCCTTAAGGTCTCCAGAAATAAAGATTACAGTAAAACAATTACCACAATCGCCCACATCTTTTAGTGGTGCAGTGGGGCGTTTTAATTTCAAATTAGAGCAATCAGAAGATACAGTATTGGTAAATAATGTAATCACAATAAAAATCAATATTTCGGGAAGTGGTAATTTTAATATGATAGAAACCCCTAAGATTACTTGGCCTAAAGAATTTGAAATATACGAACCTGTTGCCTCTCAAAACACAAAAGTAGATGCCTCCGGTCTAAATGGCACTAAAACATGGGAATACACAATCATTCCACGCTACCCAGGTATTTTTAAATTAGGCGAAATTGATTTCACATATTTTGATACTGGAACAAAACAATACAAAACGCTTAGCTCGCCAAGTATAAATATAGCCGTAAAAAAAGATAAAGATGATACAGATTTTGGAGAAACCTCATATAATTATGCACAAAAAAGCATTGATTATATTGGAGAAGATGATATTAGGTTTATAAATTTTAAATCACTTAATCTTTCCAAAAATTATATCCCAATAGCATTAAGTCCTTTTTACATCTGGTATTTTATTTTACCATTTCTGTTATTTGTGTTAATTGTTTTAATTTTAAGAAAGAAAATCCGCGAAAACGCTAATATTGCTAAAGTAAAACAACGAAAAGCGGGTAAAATATCTCGAAAAAGATTAAAGAAAGCTCGCAAATATATGCGTCTAAATCAAAAAGAGGCATTTTATAAAGAGATTATTGCTGCATTATGGGGATATAGCAGCGACAAACTATCAATATCAATATCAGAGCTAACTAAAGATAGAATAGAAGAAATTTTATTAGAAAAAGGGATTGAGAATTACACAATTATAAAATTGTTAGAAGTTATCGACAAGTGCGAATTTGCACACTTTGCTCCCACCAATGCAGAAACTGAGCTTACCTATATTTATAAAGAAGCTGTGGAGATAATAGAAGACCTAGAACAAAAGATAAAAAAATGATGATTATAAAATTGATGACAAATCGAATATTCAAAAAATTATTATTGTCGGGTTTTATTTGCATGCTGACAGTAATAAATATTTATGCAACTGACATAAACCGCTTACAAGATAGTGCAGCAAATTATTACAACAATGCACATTACAGCGAGGCTTTAGTTTTTTATGACAGTATTTACACTTTAAATTATTCATCGGCAGATTTGTTTCTAAATATGGGCAATTGCTATTATCAGATTGGAGATATTCCAAATTCTATCTATTATTATGAATTGTCGTTAAACCTTGATCCAGCAAATGAAAACACAAACCATAATCTAAATATAGCAAACACAAAAATAGAGACCAAAGCTGAAGAATTACCTGTAGCTTTTTACAAGCGATGGTTTATAAGCGTAATATCAATAATGTCTGCCGATGCTTGGGCATATTTATCAGTGTGTCTATTTTCTCTTAGTCTTGGAATGATGGCTATATACTTTTTTAGCCTTAGATTAAGTCTCAGAAAAACTGGATTTATAGTTGCAATAATATCATTAGTTTTTGCCTCATTTTCTGTTGTATTCTCGATAAATTTAGCAAAAAAGATAAGTGATAATAACAACGCTATTGTTTTCGACAAAGGCCTTGTCAAATCTTCTCCAAACAAAGAAAGCAACAATCTTTTCGAAGTATCTAAAGGTCTCAAAGTTGAAATAACAGATTCACTTAACTTATGGTATAATATTAAATTATCTGATGGTAAACAAGGCTGGATAGAAGCAGAAAATTTGAAACGGCTTTAAATATTGCCAGATACATATTTTAATAAATTATTTATTAAGACTTTTTTTTCATAAATTGCATGAAATTTGATTAATCAAAACCCTAACAAAAACAAAAACAGATGAAAAAGACAATTATTCCAATACTTATCATAATATTGCTAAGCTCATGTAGTTTTTTGGAGAAACATATATGCAGCAATTACGAAAGTGATAACGATTGTTTTCGTTCCTCAGCAAATGCTCTTAGTGCGGATGCTCAATTCGCTAAAGATAAAGCCTTAATGATTGCAAAGCAAAATATAGCCGAAGCGGTTGATATATACATACTTGACAAGTTTAGCCACCAAACTTTTCTTGCCGATCCTGAATTTGAGAATAAAATAAATGCAGCCAGAAAAGTTGTGCTAAAAGATATTACTGTTGTTTGCAATAGAATAATTACAAAAAAAGATATGTATAAAGCCTTTGTTGCAATTGAAATCACTAAAGAGAGTATTGACGAAGAATTAAAAAATAGACTAAAAGAAGCAACACAATAAAATGGATATCGCATTAATAATAATTGGATTTATATTTATATTGGCAGGTATTGTAGGTTGTATTTTACCTATAATACCAGGTCCTCCGCTTAGTTTTGTAGGACTTTTACTTTTACATTTTACCGCACCAGTTGACTTAACAACGTTTACTCTTATTTTAACCGCAAGTTTAGCAATTGTAGCAACTGTTCTTGATTATATTGTCCCAGTTTGGGGAACAAAGAAAGCAGGTGGTTCAAAATGGGGAACGCGGGGAAGCGGGATAGGGCTTATTATAGGATTATTTTTTGCTCCTACCGGGATATTTGTCGGGCCATTTATTGGGGCACTTTTAGGCGAATTACTTTATCATCACTCAAAAAATAAAGATTCAATTAAAGACAGTGAGAAATTTGGCAAATCCCTTAAAGCAGCTTTAGGCTCGTTTGTGGGACTTATGTTTGGAGTAGTCTTAAAACTTGCAGTTTCATGTTTTATTGCTTTCCTTTTTGTTAAAGAGGTAATTGAAAGTTTCTTTTAATTTTATCGGTGATTTTGGCTTACTTCGACACTTCGGCGTTGCTCACTTCGGCAGGCTCACTTCGGCAGGCTCAGTGCATCGCAGTGCTGGCAAGCTCAGCTCAAGTCGGTCAATCATCTATCTCACTGACATAAGTCTACAAATAAAATCAAATACTGACGTTTATAAAGAAACACGCTCAATATTTATACTAAATATGTTATGTTTTTTTCGATGTTGTTTTAACGGAATCTAAATGTATATTCCCTACGGGAAAAATGTTCTAAGGATTATCTTTTTTTATTGACATTTATGTCCTCGGACAAGAAAAACAACAAAATTATTTACCTATAGCACTATCTTATAGTCCGTTAGGACTTTAACATCAATAAAAAATCTATAATCAATTTTTCATTTTGTCCAGAGGACATAAACATTTTTGATTTTTTACTGACTACAGAAACTCAAACTTTAATAATATCTACTAACAAAACTTTTAGAGATAAAAAAATTA
>JAQVOR010000091.1 GCA_028702535.1 Bacteroidales bacterium | reverse complement strand
TAAAGAAAAAAGATTATTACGCCGTTGATACTGTTGTGTTAGTTAATCCCCAATATGATATCTATTCGGATACTTTAAGATATAATACAGACTCGGCAATATCATATTTTTATGGCCCTACCGATATTGTGGCAGATTCTAATTTTATTTATTGCGAAAACGGATATTATAATACACGAACTGATGTTGCTGCTTTTTCTGAAAACGCTTGGCTCAGATCAGGAACTAATTATCTAAAGGGAGATAGCCTTTACTATGATAGGAAAATACGTTATGGCGAAGCTATGAACAATGTCTCTGTTATTGATACTGCCGAAAACTTGTTAGCATACGGAAATTTTGGATATTATTACGAAAGTCCGCAAAAAGCAATGCTTACAGATAGTACATTAGTTGTGTATGTTACCGATGGAGATAGTCTTTATATGCACTCCGACACTGTTTATATTACTGTCGATACTGCCGATAATCGATTGATTAGAGCTTTTAGAAAAGTACAAGTCTTTAAATCAGATTTGCAGGCACGATGCGACTCGCTTACATTTATGTCCAGAGATTCTATTGCCGAAATGTTTTATGATCCAATACTTTGGTCAGAAGATAATCAGATTTTTGCCGATAAAATTACTGTGCATTTTGTGGATAATAAACCCGACATATTCTACCTTGATGGAAATGCCTTTACAATCCAACAATATGATTCTATTCATTATAATCAAATGAAAAGTCGAAAAATAATCGGATATATTATTGAAAAAAAAATCCGAAAAGTAAAACTATTAAATGACTGTCAGACAATATATTTTGTTGTTGATGATGAGATAAATGAAATAGTAGCTCTAAATAAAGTGGTAAGTAGTAATATGACAATATATTTCAATGAAAATAAAATCGAAAAAATATGGTTCTACGACAAACCTGACGGAGAAACTATTCCAATAGAACAAGTTACGAGTGAACAAGTAATTTTAAAAGATTTTATGTGGTTCGATTATATTAGACCAAACGATAAAAACGAAATATTTATTTGGAAAGAAAGATTGGATAACAAGGAAGCTGAGTAATTATTTTAAGACCATGTTCCGAAACTTAAATCTCACACAAATAAAAAACTTATAAATAAATCAGTCTTAGTTTGATTTTTTTGTATATTTATACAAAATTTATAAGCATGGAAAAGAAACTTTTAGTTGGCGTTTTAGGTAATCTAGGTGCAGGTAAAACAACAACATGGAAAACCTTGTTTCAAAAGAATGTACATACAGGCAAACATGTAAGATTTGTTGTGATACATGATGTTAAAATTCCAGTCTTCTTAATAAATAGAGCACCATTAGAAAGAAAAACAGAATTGGAGTACATTCTCCCTAACGAAGATCCGCAAATTGTACTTTCGTCATTTTTATATCACAAAGATGTTAAAAAAAACTTTGATTTCTTTATCGCTAAAGGTTACGAATTATATATTATTTGGCTAAATCCTGGCTATTATGATGCAAATGAAAAAGACTTGTTTTATAATGCAGGCATAATTAACTATTTATTAAGTCACGAAGCCTGCGTATCGGTAAAAAGTAGTAAAAAGACACCAGAATCAAGAGTTAATGAGATTAAAAACTATATTTACTCATGGTATATGACTAATAATAAATAGAATTTAAACCTACTGCAAACAAGTATTATCTGCATTTAGTAATTTATTACATGTCGTTAATATAAATAAATTAAATACATTTGCGTTTCCTAAATAAAACGCATACTTTTGAATTGTGAAATTGAGCAAATAAATTAATTTAAAGTATCTTAATTATGGCAATAACTGGAGTACACAATATTGGAAAAGTTTTAGAACTAAAATTGGAAGCAGTTGGTATTATGTCTCTTGAAGATTTAATCGAACTTGGTACAGAAGAAGCATTTCTTAGATTGTTGGCAAATAACAAAAATTCTAGTAGAAGTGTGATGTTTTCGTTGGAAGGAGCTATTACTGGAGTTAGATGGCACATTCTTGATGAAAAAAGAAAGAAAGAATTAGACGAGTTTTATAAGTCTGTTATTGATACTAGAAGATAGAAATACAAAAATCTGACAAAACTCATAAATTAAATCTATTATTAAGTGCAATTTTGAATTTTAATTGTATCTTATAATAGATTTTATGCAAAAAATTCAAAAACATCCAATATTAAATGTCCCTGAAGAAAATATGCTTACTTTTAAGTATAAGGGTAAGGACGTTAAAGGGAATAAAGGTTTTACCATTGCAGCTGCATTGCATCAAGCAGGATACCCTGTGCATAGCCATTCCTTAGATAATAGAAATAGATCGCTTGAATGTGGAATTGGTAAGTGTGGTGCTTGCGAAATGCTTGTCGATGGCCGAATTAAACGTATCTGTATTACGAAAGTCGATGGGGTAAAGGAAGTTAGTGAAATCCCCAAAGATTATACTCCCAAAATTGATCTTAACCAACGCCAAAATGAAGTTGCCGTTTATAAAACAGATGTTGCAATTATTGGTGCTGGTCCAGCAGGGCTAGCAGCTCGCGAATTATTAAATGAACATAATATTTCCAATATTGTAGTTGATAATAATGATAAAATTGGTGGACAGTTTCTTATGCAAACTCATCAGTTTTTCTTTTTTGAAAAAGAGAAAAAATTTGGGGGTATGAGGGGATTTGAAATTGCTGAAACCCTCGCTGGCGAAAATCGAGATGGAATAATGCTTAATTCGGTCGTTTGGGATATACTCGAAGATAAAAAACTTGCTGCTAAAAACATTCTTACAGACGAAATATTTTATATTCAGTCGGATCATTTGATTGTTGCTACTGGTGCAATACCATTTATGCCAAGTTTTAAAAATGATGATGTCCCTGGGGTTTATACTGCGGCCGTAATTCAGAAAATGATGAACAATGAGTTTACACTATTAGGCAAAAATGTTTTAACTGTTGGTGCTGGAAATATTGGATATTTGACTTCATATCAATTAATGCAAGCAGGAGCAAAGGTGAAAGCTATTATCGAGGCTATGCCTAACGAAGGAGGCTTTCCTGTCCAGGCAAATAGAGTTCGCAGATTAGGTATTCCAGTAATGACAAGTCATATTTTATTAGAGGCTGTTCCGAATGAAGATTATACTGGGGTTATTGGAGCGATAATTGCTAAATCGGAGAATTTTAAACCTATTCCCGGAACAGAGCAAATTATAACAGGTATTGATGCTATAAATATTTGTACAGGACTTGTTGCAGACGACCAATTGATGATTAAAGGAAGTTTGCTCTTTGGCAGAAATGCTCACGCAATTGGTGATGCCCTGCGAATAGGCGAAGGAACAAGTGCTGTCTTAAGAGGTAAACAAGCGGCTTACGAAGTAATTGATAGTATGGGAATACGATATAATTATAACGATTATCTTGCTTTATCAAAAGAATATATCGACTCGCAGCAACACCCAACACGTGTGATTGAATCCCCATTTAAGCCTTCGAGAGAAAGAGCAGAAACTAAGCCTTATGTACTTATAGATTGTTTATATGGTTTTGCTTGTAATCCGTGCGAGTTTGCTTGCCCTCATGGTGCAATTACAAAAACCTCGACAAGTACTGTCCCTAACATAGATTTCGAAAAATGTATAGGATGTATGAATTGTGTTTATCAATGTCCCGGACTTGCTATTTTTGGATACAATGAAAAGAAAAATTGGATTTTTATGCCAATTGAGTATGAAGCTAACGAAGGGGAACAAGTTTTTTTAGTTGATAATAACGGTAGTAAAATTGGTGAAGGTGTTATTGAAAAGATTATAAAAAAATCTAACAAAACTAATGTTGCACGAGTTAAAGCATATAATATTTCAGGTGAGAATTTAACTATAGCACGTGGTTTTATTGTTAAAGATAATTTTCCTGAAGCTCTAAAAATTAGCAAATCAGAAACCACTCATCCTTCAGAAACTTATATTTGCCATTGTGATGATGTAAAATTAGACGAGATACTGAATGTAATTGGCGACCGCAAATTTATATCTGTTGATGAGATTAAACACACTACTCGTCTGGGGATGGGAGCTTGCCGTGGTAAAAGATGTATCAAGCGTCTTAAACAAACTATCGCACCATATAATATCGAAATAGTTGGAGATGCAACCCCTCGCGGTCCTCTTTCAAATCAAGTCTCAATGGGAGAATTATTACCTCATAGCTCCGAAAAAGTATATACAAATACTGCAAAAAAACCAAATAAGCGAATTAAAGTTCAAACTCTTGTTGCTGGAGGCGGAATTGCGGGTTGTTCAGTTTTTAGATATATGGCAGAAGCAGGACTTAATCCTGTTTTGATTAATAAAGATAGAGGTGCATCGTGGCGAAATATTGCAGGTGGTCGTCCAGCTTTTTCTTTGCCAGCACTTGCTGATATCGCCATGAAAAACAGAGAGATCTTCGAGGAATTGCAGAATATTGGCAATATTGATTATAAACCTATCAGATATGTGAGTTTTGCACATGATCAAGATACATATAAATCGCTTGAGGCTTCAAAAGATTGGTCTGATGCTTTTCTTGTTGATAAAAAAGACTTTGTAAAAGAAATATCTCCATTTTTTAATCCAAAGCTTAATACATATAATGCTGCTCTTATCACTCATGATTGTTGGCAAGCAACTCCTGGCAGAACAATTGATCTTATACGAAAAATTGGATTGTCTAAAGGAGGACAAATACTTGAAGATTGTGAACTGATTGACCTCTACAAAGAAGGGGGAAATATAGTAGCACTCGTTAAAGACCATAAAGGTGATTATTTAGAGTATGAAACAGAACATTTTGTTAATGCTTTAGGACCCACTGCTGATAAATTTGCAAAGAAATTGGGGATTGAAACGGGTTTATATCCTGTAAAACATCAGGCATTTATAACTCGTCGTTTACCATATCTTGGAAAAGATGGTAATACTTTAGATATGCTTATAGATAGACGTAAATATAAAGGTTTTTCGGCCGTTTATGGACAACAACTTGCAGAGACTGGTCAAATTATTGGTTGTGCTTCGCCTGCAGTTGATGCTATGCAAACAGATAAAGATTTACGAATAAACAGTAAGGATTTTCTTGAAATAGTTTCCGAAATCTTTGTTGACTGGATTCCTCAATTATCAAGTGTAGGGTTTCAGGCAGTTTGGTCGGGATATTATGTGGAACCAAGATATATTGTTGATGTCGAAAATGGTTTACTGACAGGCTTACGCGGACATGGATTTATGTTAAGTCAATATCTTGCCAAACTTTATGTCGATAAATTAACTGGTAAAATTGTTCCAAAGTATTTTAATGATCTTAGTCTTAAAGGTTCTGGTCTTTCAGAATCTGCATTCAAATAGTTTGTTTTAATATGCAAAATAATAAAAGTGCCTCAATAAAATTGAGGCACTTTTATTTTATAAATATTTTCTATCACTCATTTTATCTTATGACCATAAATTGGGCTGAAACAAGGATGATTTGTTGAAAGTAGCGAATGCTAAAGTGTGAATTTGCCCTGATTATTATAGAATCTTACCTGCATGATCTTTTAAATCAGCTATTTTAGTATTCTTTAGATAATTTAGAAATTTATTTGTTAATTCTTGGCAAAGTTGCTCAAAGAAGATAAATGATTTTTCATTTCGGTTACGGCCAATACATATCTCATTTTCATCAACTTTACCATTTAATGCTTCAAAAACATCAAGTAAATAAATAGTATCAGCAGGTTTGTTTAAAAAATAGCCGCCACGAGGCCCTCTGGTCGAATAAATTAAGCCAGCTTTTACAAGACTTTCGAGTACTTTAAATAAATGATTTCGGGAGCAGTTTGTAAGTTCAGATATTTTTAGAGCATTTATACCTTTCTCCTCAGCAGCAGCAATAAGTGCAATACTGTGAAAACTTAAAATATTTGCTTCCGAAAGTGCCAGTATCTTCATAACTAAAATAAATTTTTGTCTTTGTCAGGATTGACATTTTCTACGATATATTGTAAATCGTTTTCTTTTAAGTAATTTAACATTGTTTCACTAATATCGTGGCAAATATCTCCCATTAGGCATGTGCCGAAAGGACAAATAGGATTATCTATTGGACATCGTTTTACTGTAACTTTTCCTTCGATTGCTTCGAGAATTTCAATTAGTTTTATTTCGTTTGCAGGTTTTTTTAAAAAAAAACCACCAGTAGGTCCTCTAGTTGAACCTAAAAGCCCCTCTTTTACTAAGCGTTGCAAAACTTTTGAAGTATGATGCCTAGAAGAGTTTGTAATTTCTGCAATTTTAATAGCATTAATAGAGGTTTTAGATTTTGCTATTAATGCCATAGCATGAAAGGCAATAGTATTGGCTTCTGAAATTGCAAGTATTTTAGTCATCTTCTAAATTTACAGATTAATGTGTTGATACTCAATTCCTTCGATATTATTTAGTTCTTCCAAAAACAATTTAATTTGTTTCTCATCGCCTTCAATATCAAGTATAATAATCCCACCTTTCACTTCATTTCTGTTGATGCCTAATCTATTTCTAATTATGCAACCGTAAAGTGTAAGTGTTTCTTGCAATTTTTTTGCTCCAAATTCAGGATTTCGAACAAGAATCCCTATGATTTCGTATTTCATATTAAATTAGTTTTTAAAAGTCATTACTTTAACTACAATACCACCGATGTCCTGTAGTTTTGTAATCAAACTGTGAGAATAATCATCGGAGCCTCTAAGTTCAAGAATAATAAGTCCAGAACGGCTACACTGCATGTCATTTAACTCATGATAACCAAACCTTGTATTGATTATTGAGGAAAATTCTGACAAAGTATTTTGTAATCTTCCTGCCTCTTTAATTCTATCAAGGACTTTAATTGTTACAATATTAATTTCTGTTTCCATATCTTAAAAGTATAAATCTCGTTCTCCGTTTTTAATTCTATCAACTTTTTCACTTACTTCTTTTTTAAGTTTAGCGTCTTCGAGTTGATTGATTTCTTTATTAATTAACGCCCAGCCTTTTGTTGCAACTTCTTCTGTGGCATAATCTACAAGATATTCGGTAAGCGTAAGAATGGCATTAGGAGTACAATAGCGTTTAATAAAACCAGGTACGCTAAACTCCATAAAATGTTCTCCAGTTCTTCCTAATCTGTAGCATGCAGTACAAAACGATGGGAGAAAATTTTTCTCAATAAGTTCTTCAACAATTTCGGCAAGCGATCTATTATCGTTAATTGCAAACTGCTCTCTATTTAAGTTCTGCTCTTCGTTTTGTGAGGCAGCATAAGCACCAAGCTCAAGTTTTGTTCCACCATCAATTTGTGAAACGCCAAAACTAATAACTTCGTCTCGTACTTGTGCTGTTTCACGAGCAGTTAAGATTAATCCTGTATATGGCACAGCAAGTCTTAGGATGGCAATTATCCGAACTAACTCTTCATCATTAACGAGATGTTTTTTGTCAACTTGTGAGCCGGAGGCATCTGTAATACGAGGGAATGATATTGTATGGGGGCCAACATTGTAGCAAGCCTCAAAGTGATTAGTGTGTCGCACAAGCGACATTACTTCAAATTGCCACTCGTAAAGACCAAATAATGCACCGATTCCAACATCATCTAAACCAGCTTCTTGAGCCCTGTCTAATGAAGTAAGTCTAAAATTATAATCTCTTTTGGGTCCAGAAAGATGATATTTAAGGTAAGAGGGTTCATGATAGGTCTCTTGAAAAACCTGATATGTTCCAATTCCTGAACGCTGAACAGTTCTAAAGCCTTCGATATCTAATGGAGCAGCATTTATATTAACTCTTCGTATTTCACCTCTTCCTTTCTTAACACTATATGCTAATTTAACAGTATGAGCAATATACTCAGGATTATACGAGTCATGCTCACCATAAACAAGTATTAGTCTTTTTTGCCCATTATCTTCAAGAGCTTCAATTTCTTTTACTATCTCATTATCTGTTAATGTTTTGCGTTGAGCATCTTTGTTTGTCGCTCTAAAACCACAGTAAAGACAATTGTTTTTACATTTATTACCAATATAAAGCGGAGCAAATAATACGATTCTGTTGCCATAAACTTTTTCTTTTAATTGTTTGGCTCCGTCCTTTATTTGTTGTATCAGCTCTGGTGTGTTAGCATTGATAAGAATGGCAGTTTCTCTAAGATTCAGTCTGTTTTTATCAAGCGATTTTGCAATAACCTTTTGTACTTCTTCCGCTGAAGGATTTTGAGTCTCTTCAAGGAAATTTTCAATTTCTTCAATGTCGATAAAAGGCTTCATCCTTTCATCTTTGATTTTGTATTTTTCCGGTGAGAATTTCATGTCGTTTTTTTAATAAAAGTTTTGTTAAATTTCAATGCTTAAAGATATTATAAATAAATACAAAGCTAACATTATTATCATTCTAATTTAGATATAAATCAAAAAGCCCTATTTACACTCTTCTTGGTAGATATTACATAACTGAAGATTACAGGGCTTTTTTATTTTCTTTTATTTTTATACGTCTGTTCTTAGATTCATTATGTCTCTGTCGAAAACGTACAAATTGTTTTTCCCGACAAGATTTAGTTTGTCTATTATTGCTTGAACAGAACTTTCTTCTTCGATTTGTTCTGTAACAAACCATTGTACCCAATTTTGAGTAGCAAAATCATTTTCCTTAACCGTGAGAGCTACTACATCGTTGATACTTTCACTAATGTATTTTTCGTGAGCAAGTACTTCATCAAATAATACAAAAATATCTTTCCAGTCTTCTGGAGTTTTGTCAATTGCTGGAATAATTGCTTTTCCGCCTCTTTCGTTAATAAAATCAATAATCTTTAGCATGTGCATTTTTTCTTCTTCTGCTTGTGCATACAGCCATTGAGCTACACCTGCCATGCCTTTACTTTCGGACCAACTTGCCATTGATAAATACAAAAAAGACGAATAGCCTTCTTTCTGAATTTGCTCGTTTAAAATTTTTTCAACTTTTGGTTTTAACATAATCTTTTTATTTTAATGTTTATAAATTATTTCATCTGTAATAACAAAAATATAAATAAAAAGTTTAATTTTATGCAGATTTATAATTATTTTTAAAATGAAGAAAGTTGAAATTACAGATCATAATGAAATAGCGGCAATAATAAATTCGGCTAACACATGCACTCTTGCTATGGTTGACGATGGAAAACCTTATTGCGTACCCATGAATTTTGCTTACGATAATGGAGTTTTATATTTTCATGGTGCTCCCTTTGGTCGCAAAATTGATATATTAAATATTAATCCCCAAGTATGCGTGTCGTTTTTTTCGGATGAGTTGTTAAACATCAGACATAAAGATGTTGCTTGCTCTTATTCAATGAAATTTCAATCTGTATTATTTAATGGCAAAGTCGTTTTTATAACTGATAATGCTGAAAAAGAAAAAGTGCTAAACTTAGTTATGAAAAAATATGCGGGTAGGGCAGATTTTAAATATTCTAAACCAGCCTTAGATAATGTAAATGCTTTTTATTTAAAGCCTGATGAAATAACTGCTTTTAAACGAGGATATTAAATTAATTAATAACTTAAAATATATTAAATTATGAGTAGAATTAAAGGAACAGAAACGGAAAAAAATTTGTTAAAATCTTTTGCTGGAGAATCGCAGGCAAGAAATCGTTACACAATGTTTGCTAAAATTGCTAAAAAAGAAGGATATGAGCAAATAGCAGCTCTATTTTTAGAAACTGCTGAGCAGGAATTAGAACACGCAAAAGTGTTTTTTAGATATTTAGATACTGGCGAAGCTGTCGAAATTACTGCAATGTATCCTGCAGGCGTAGAAGCGACTACTGTTGAAAACTTAAAAGCTGCGGCAATGGGCGAACGCGAAGAGTGGGAAGAGCTGTATCCTGAATTTGCAAAAATAGCCGAAAAAGAAGGATTTAAAGATATTGCAACATCTTTTAAAATGATTGCAAAAGTTGAAGTTGAACACGAAAGACGCTATCTAAAACTTCTCGAGAATATAGAAAAAAATATAGTTTTTGAAAAAGAAGAACCAACAGAATGGTATTGTCGTAATTGTGGATATGTACATACCGGAAAAAAAGCTTTAAAAACTTGTCCAGCATGTAAGCATTCTGAGGCTTATTTTGAAGTGCGTGCAAATAATTATTAAATTGTGTTTGTGCAAAAATTAATTTAAATAAAACTTTTAGTCATGTTTAAACAGATTTCTACCCTTGGTCGAAATTACTTGGTTATGTAGGAAGAATATAGTCGGCGACAAATTGTGTATTATCTTTATTTTGCGATTTATTATGTCGCCGACTTATACCCATCAGATATTGGCTATGGTAGGACGACCGCACAAACCGACAAAACCACAAATAAATGAGCATTATCCATAACATAGTTTACAAAAGACCACTTGACATTTCAAGACTTGATAAATCTATTTCAACAATTGAAGGTGCAACTTACGAAAACAGAGGCGAAGACGTTTTGTATTTTTGGATTGAAGATAAATCTACAAGAGGTTTCGATATCACTTTTGAAAACGGCTACATTGAGGTAAGGAATACAATTCTATCAAACAAAAGCGATTACGATTTAACAAATAAAATTGTAACTGAAATTTTATCGCTGACTGATGGCATTATTATTGACGAGGAAGAAGAACCATTAACTAAATTTCCAATTTTTGACACTGACAGAATAAGCGAAATGGAAATTCGGGATTGTGAACTAATTCAATCATTGTCAGAAAAGAATGAAATTGCGATATACGGACCTATTAGAAAAGTTTATTTTGACAAACGAATGTATGAGCAACTTAAAAACTATAAAGGCAAAAAGCTTAAAGACAAAATGTTTGACATTATTTTGAATGTTAATTATCAAACACCAGATTTTGGGCATGGAAATATAATGCGAGTGGGTAATTCAGATGATGACAAAAAAATAATGAAACTACTAACAAATGAAGTTGATTACATTATTGACAAATATGATTTTATCCTTCTTCAAACAACAGAAGAACAACCAATAATGATAACAAATGAAATCCTAAACTCAATGCTTCCTTCAAATTGGAAACTTGTAGATGAATTTACCATAGTTGCCCCAATTACTACTCAAAGTGAGTGGAACAAACTCTTGACTAATGCAAAAAAACAAGATTTGTTTGAAAGTTTTATGAAAGATTAGATGTAAAGTTTCACCACGTTGTTTATGAATTTATCCCCCTGCTTTTGCTCATGGAACTTAGCGGAATGAGCAAAAGCAAGGGGTTTTGGTTTTAAAATGATAACTTGCTTAATTTTGTAATCACTTAAAAACAAAAATATGAAGCAAGAATATCATTCAAACGCAAGTACAAATGTACACGTTCGTTTAGAAATTAGCAAGAGTAGTTTAACAAACTTTGAACTTGCAAATAAGTATAACATATCTGAACCAACGGTTAGCAAATGGAAAAATAGAGAAAATTTTGAAGACAAAAGTTCAAGACCACATACAATCCATTACGCATTGAATGACATTGAGAAAACGCTAATTCTATCAATAAGGCGTTCTACATGGCTGCCTTTAGATGAAATACTGGAAATGGTTCTGTTAACAAATCCCAGTATTACAAGAAGTGTTGTTTACAGAACTTTTGTTAATGAAGGAATAAATAAAGTACCCGAAAAAGAGAAAGACAAAGCAAAAAAGTTTAAGGAATATGAACCTGGATATTTGCATATTGATGTAACTTATATGCCCAAATTTGATGGCGTAAAATACTATCTTTTTGTTGCAATAGACAGGGCTACAAGAATTATGTATTATGAAGTATATGACGCTAAGACATCTGAAAATGCAGAAGATTTTATGCACAAATGTTTAGCATTTTTTCCGTTTAGAATTACGCATGTTCTTACTGATAATGGTCTTGAGTTTACCAACAAATTGATAAAATCTAAAAAGGGACACTATTGCCAAAAGCTTTCTAAATTAGATGTAGTATTGTGATGTGAACAATATTGAACATAGGCTTACAAAACCTGCAACTCCAAAAACAAATGGAATGGTTGAAAAAGCAAATGGAACTATAAAAAACAACACAATTAAGATTACCCAATACAACAACAAGGATGAAATGCAAAAAGAATTATTAAAGTTTTTGACGTATTACATTCTTTATAGAAGGCACGGAAGTTTGAGAAAAGAACTTAATGTGAAAACGCCTTTTGACGCTATTGAAAAATGGTTTAAAATTAATCCGAAATTATCTAAAGAAAAATCCTTTGCAGTTTAAAAATAAAGTTTTATCTTTACTAAATATTAATACAAGTTATCATAAACAAGCTTGTGAAACTTGACACTCCCGGCTTGTATTATTGCCGTTATGTAAGTGGTCAGACAATCATAACATGTAAATTTATTAAACGATAAAAATATGAAAATTATTCGTAATTTAGTAATAATAATTCTTGCAATAAGTTCTTATACAACAAATGCCCAATTCTCAATAGATATTTATTCAGGATATAATCACTCGAACAATAAATATTTAATGCCGGATAATTTTGCTTATGCTGACTATAAAACTTATTATACTGATACGCCTTATGATACAATATATTCTAATGCTTATCCTGATTCAATTATTGGGATTAAATATCTTATAAGAGAATCGTATATGGATACCGCCAGTACAAAACATAATTTTTCTAAGGATTATGTTTATGGGGTTAATATTTCATATTCTTATGCAAATCATTTTAGAACGAGTATATCTGCTGAAAGCTACGGAGCCAGTGTTATAAATCCTGATTTCAAGATTACTTATTTTGTTCAAAGATATGGTAGTGATAATAATTTATTCAATGCTTATGGTTGGTATATCGATTGTAATTATAAAGTGTTTTCAGCTTTGATTATGCAATCCTTCTTTTTAAAATATAATGATTTTATGTTTTTTACTGATGTTGCCTTTTTATTAAATTATTCACATTTTCAATATGAAGTAGAGTCTCGTAGCATTGGTTATTATAATGCAACTCATTCGCCACGAGAGTACGATAATACAGATTATGTTTCAAAATCTTACAGTGGCTTTTCGCCAGGCTTTAGGGCTTCTATGGGTTTGTCGTATGTGTTGTTTCAAAATGTTTCTGTATTTGGAAGTTTTGGTTACACAGTAGCAAGTCTCAAATTTCAAAAAGGAACTCTACTTGTTGACGACTACCTAACTTATGATTATTCAGACATTATAGAAGATTATGAAATACCGGTTTTACCTCAGCCAATTGCTAAATCAAATATTCCTTTCGGTAAAATAAACTATAACTCGTGGAATTTTAGGCTTGGCATACGCTACACTTTTGGCAAAATTCAAACTAATAAAAACTAAATTACAAATATTGTTTTTTAACGTTTTCCCAACCGCAAAAAAGACGGATGATGGAAAGTTAAAAAAACTTGTAGTAAAATCTTGACTTTACATTGCCGACAAAAAATCAAATTTCAGTTCTGCCAGTAAGTTGGAGGCGATGTAAACGTCAGTAAAGAAATAAACAAACAAAAACTATACAAACCC
>JAQVOR010000090.1 GCA_028702535.1 Bacteroidales bacterium | reverse complement strand
CCATTCATGGAGTATCCGTACAGTTTAGATCCTGCCATGTTAATGGGTAACCACATATACAACAACCCTTTAACTAGTTGTAACACAGGAATAATTGGTGATGGGTATATGAATTTTGGAATCATAGGCTGTTTTGTTTTCCCTTTTCTTACAGCAATAATTTTACGTTTTTTAGATGCTTTAAATATGCATCATTCATTTTTTGGAATAAGTTTTCTATTCCTTGTATTATTTCTTAATAGTGCTCTTTTCACAATTTTGCTAACACATGGAGGGTTATTTTACATATTTATCGGTATTTTCTTTTTCAAAAACACCAATTCTGAGTTAAAATAAGCTAATTGTGGATGTCAATAAAGTCAGTGTTTAAGCTATAATATTAGTGAGCCGCATTTCAACGAACACTATTTATCTTATATCCTTACAGCACATATCGGTAAACTGAGTTTCTTTTGCAGTTTCGAGTGTATTTAGCAATAATGCAAGTCTGGTCATTGGTCCTACACCACCAGGAACAGGAGTAATAAAAGAGCATTTTTCAGCAACATTTTCAAAATCGACATCCCCAGCAAGTCTAAAACCGCTTTTTGTTTTGTCAGATTTAATTCTTGATGTTCCTACGTCAATAACAACGGCACCTTTTTTAACCATATCAGCAGTAACAAATCCGGGTTTTCCAATTGCAACAATAAGGATATCTGCAGAAGCACACATTTCTTTAATATTTTGCGAGCCACTGTGTAAAACCGTAACGGTGGAGTTCATTTCTTTTTGCGACATCAAAACGCTCATAGGGCGACCAACAATATTACTACGACCCAATACCACACAATGTTTTCCTGAAGTTTCAATTTTATATCTTTTTAACAAAATTGAAATTCCATAAGGAGTTGCAGAAATAAAAGTAGGCAATCCTTCCATCATTTTACCAACATTAGTAGGATGAAACCCATCAACATCTTTTTCTGGGTCAATTGCTTCTAACACCTTACTTTCATTAATATGTGCCGGCAAAGGCAATTGAGCTATAAATCCATCTACAGAAGCATCCTGATTAAGTTTTTCAATAGTCTCAAGAAGTTCATTTTCGGTAACATCATCTTCAAAGCGAATAAGCGATGACTTAAAACCAACTTCTTCACAATCTTTCATTTTAAAATTAACGTAAGATTCGCTACCTCCATCGTGTCCAACTAAAATAGCAACTAAATGAGGCGGTCTTCCATGTTTTTCAATAATTTTTTTTACTTCAACCGCTATTTCAACTTTTATTTCGTTAGCTACTTTTTTTCCATCAATTAATACCATTTTATAAAATTCCAAATTAATAAGTACATTTATTCATACAACAAACCAAGAACCGCAAACTGAGAACCGTTTACCTCGATCCTTTCATCATCTTTTTTTGACTTTTATTTGATGTCATTTTTTTCATCATTTTTTTAGTCTCATCAAATTGTTTTAAGATACGATTAACTTCGGGGACACTTGTTCCGCTACCTTCGGCAATTCGTTTTCGGCGGCTTCCGTTAATTATTGCAGGTTCTTCACGTTCGGCAGGCGTCATCGAATGTATAATTGCTTCAATACCTTTAAAAGCGTCATCATCAATATCCATATTTTTGATAGCTTTCCCAAGGCCTGGAATCATGCCAGCCAGATCTTTAATATTTCCCATTTTCTTAATTTGCTGAATTTGGGAAAGAAAATCGTCGAAATTAAATTGATTTTTTGCAATTTTCTTTTGGAGTTTGCGAGATTCTTCTTCGTCGAATTGTTCTTGTGCTTTTTCGACTAAAGAAACGATATCTCCCATACCGAGTATTCTGTCTGCCATACGTTCGGGATGAAAAACATCAATGGCATCCATTTTTTCGCCGGTTCCAACAAATTTAATTGGTTTATCAACAACCGAGCGAATAGATAAAGCCGCGCCACCACGAGTATCACCATCAAGTTTAGTAAGTATTACGCCGTCAAAATCGAGTCGGGCGTTAAATTCTTTTGCAGTATTGACAGCATCTTGCCCAGTCATAGAATCTACAACAAACAGAATTTCTTGGGGGTTCACAGCTTTTTTGATATTTTCTATCTCGATCATCATTTCATTGTCAACTGCAAGACGACCGGCAGTATCAATAATAACCATATCATGCCCATAAGTTTTGGCGTGCTTAACGGCATTTTGAGCAATTTTTACAGGATTTAAGTTTCCTTCTTCAGAATAAACCTCAATTCCAATTTGTTCACCAAGCACTTTTATCTGCTCAATAGCAGCAGGTCGATATACGTCACAAGCAACAAGCAAAGGATTTTTTCCTCTTTTTGTTTTGAGCATATTTGCAAGTTTTCCACTAAATGTAGTTTTACCCGAGCCTTGCAAACCCGACATCAAAATAATAGCAGGACTTCCTTTTGTGTTAATTTCGACCGCTGTGCCACCCATAAGTTTTGCTAATTCCTTATGAACAATCTTTACCATTAACTGATTGGGCTTTAAAGATTTAATAACATCCTGTCCCATTGCTTGGTCTTTCACATCATCGCAAAATGTCTTGGCAGTTTTATAATTAACGTCTGCATCAAGCAAAGCACGCCTCACATCCTTTAGAGTCTCAGCAATATTAACTTCTGTTATTTTACCTTCGCCTTTTAACAGTTTAAACGATCTTTCGAGCCTTTCTGATAAATTTTCAAACATATATACTTCAATAATTTGTTAAATTCTCCACAAAAATAATAAATTTTACTATCATGTGATTTATTTTTATCTTTGTTTACGAAATCATCTTAGAATTTATACTGATTTCAATTTTTTAAACTTACTAATTAACTAAAACAAAACTATGAAAACAACGATTATTTATTTATTTGCAGCAGCATTTTGCTTTTCTGTAATTGCATGCAACAACGACACTAAAACAAAAACTACGAATCCCGATATCAACGAAGATGTCCAAGAAGAAATCAGTTCTGAAGAACTTGCCAGAATTACACCAAAAGACATAGATGTAAATACACCAATACCTGTAACAAAACTCTACAATTCTTTTTTTGAGTGGAAAGACAAAGAGGTTACGATAGCTGGTTATGCAAAAATGTACATGGATTCAGAGGTTTTAAAACAATCAGTAGAAATTATTGGTGAACCAGGTGCAAAAGATGTTTTATTTAATTGTAAATTTGAGAACGAGCTTAATCAAGAAGTCAAAAAAGATGATATTGTAATAATTAAAGGAATTATTGCGAAGAAATCCTATTCAGGAATAGAATTAACCCAATGTGAGTTTATCGGAAGCAACGAAGATATTGCTGATAATAAAGACATTAGCCCATACAAACTACCTAAAGAACCAATTCTTGCTGCTAATCTATATAATGTTTACAACTCGTGGGATGGTGTCGAAATTACAGTTATCGGAAATTATAACAGTACTACGACTTCAACATTAAGCGATGGCTTTACATGGAGAATTGATTTAGACGATCCTGAAAGCGGAGTAAAGAAAGTCGGTTGTAACATGAGTTCAGAACCAGATAACGACTATTTGAGAGATAATAGAAGTGATGTGAAAATTCGTGGAATAATAAAAGGTGAGTTTTTTGGTCGTGTGCTGATGGAAGATTGTGTGATGGTGGAGTAATACCCAAACACCCGATAAATGCTTCATCTTTTCCCGTTTTACTTCACTTAAATATTTAAACGTAACTGGTGTTATGCAAAAAACTTGAAGATTGTAAACAAAAATATAAATTTATTTCGAGAAAATATGGTATCACTCGAATTACAAATAAATCAGAGCGAATCGAGCTTATCTACAAACTTTTTTCAAACCAAAATCATGAGAGTTTATCAAATCGGTAATCGGTAGGTTTGTGATTGACTTACCGAATACCGAACACAGATTACAGACCATAGTTTCCCAATAATTTCCTCTATTTTATTTGCTGCAAACATGTTACAAATCACTTTTAGCGAAAATTAACATTAATTTTAGTGTTTAAATTTTTTATATCAGATAAAAAACATCATTTTTGTTAAAATTAGAATTATCAATTAAAAAAAATAAAAGTTATGTCAAATACAGAAAAAAGAAGTTCTCAAGAATTTATTGATCTTGAGGCAAAGTACGGAGCGCATAATTATCATCCGCTACCAGTTGTATTAGAAAGAGGCGAAGGTCCTTTAGTATGGGATGTTGAAGGAAAGCAATATTTTGATTTTTTAAGTGCATATTCTGCAGTTAATCAAGGTCATTGTCATCCTAAAATTATTAAAGCCTTAACAGATCAAGCTCAAAAATTAACACTTACATCAAGAGCATTTTACAACTCAACTTTAGGCGATTACGAAAAATACATTACTGAGTATTTTGGTTACGATAAAGTATTACCAATGAATACTGGTGCCGAAGCCGTTGAAACAGCACTTAAACTTAGTCGCAGATGGGGATATGTAGTAAAAGGGATTGCAGAAGATAAAGCGAAAATTATTTGTTGTTCAGGGAACTTCCACGGACGAACAATTACTATCGTTTCTATGTCAACTGATCCAGATTCAAAAGCTAAATTTGGTCCTTACACTCCTGGTTTCGAGGTTGTAGAATATAATAATATTTCTGCTCTTGAAAAAGCATTAGAAGATCCTAACGTGTCAGGGTTTCTTGTAGAACCTATCCAGGGCGAAGCTGGTGTTTTTGTTCCCGATGATGGATATTTGAAAAAAGCTTATAATCTTTGTAAGGCTAAAAATGTTTTATTTATAGCCGACGAAGTTCAAACAGGTATCGCAAGAACTGGAAAACTTCTTGCTTGTGATCACGAAGGTGTACGTCCTGACGTTCTAATTCTTGGTAAAGCTCTCTCTGGAGGTGTTATTCCTGTTTCGGCTGTTCTTGCTGACGATGAAATTATGTTAACAATTAAACCTGGCGAACACGGATCAACTTTTGGCGGATTCCCACTTGCTGGCAAAGTTGCTGTTGCAGCTCTTGAAGTTGTTAAAGACGAAAAACTTGCCGAAAGAGCAGAATATCTTGGCAAAATCTTTCGTGCAGAAATGACCAACATCAAGTCAGATATGATTATTTCTGTTAGAGGTAAAGGTTTATTAAACGCTGTGGTAATAAATAACAAACCAGGTAAAACTGCTTGGGATGTTTGTGTTAGAATGAAAGAATTAGGCGTTTTAGCAAAACCAACTCATGGTAATATTATTAGATTTGCTCCTCCAATAGTTATAACCGAAGAACAACTTCGCGAAGCTATCGAACTAGTTAAAAAAGCATTTAAAGAGTTCGAATAAAATAATTTTTTTCAAAAACTGCCGTTATTGTCTTGATAAGATAAAAGTGCGGCAGTTTTTTTTATTAATTTAATCAGTTTGGTTTTACCGATGAGAAACCTTGCAATTGGCGATATTCACGGGTGTTACTACACTTTCAGAAAATTATTGGATAAAATAAACTTATCCACAAATGATAATCTCTATTTGCTTGGAGATATGGTCAACAGAGGAACAAATAGTAGCAATGTCTTAGATTTGATAATTGATTTGCAAAAAGATAATTACAATATCTTTCCTATACGTGGAAATCATGAACAATTACTACTAAATTTACTTAACGAAAGCCCACACATAAAACACAAATACCTTAGATATTACAAATCCACTGACTTATTTAATTCAAAAGACACATTAAAAAAACGCTATTTTAAGCTGCTAAATGATATGCCTTTTTATTTAATGAACGATAATTCTATTTTTGTTCATGCAGCATTAGACCTCAGTCGTGAAGATGTTTTTGAGAATAAAGACTTTATGCTGTACTCAAGATATCAGCGTGGATCAATTAAAAACCTCAATGGCAAAAGACTTTTTCATGGTCATGTGGCAACAAATATTAAAATTATTAGAAATAATGTAGCACAAAAAGAGGCAATAATTGGTATCGACAATGGGTGTATTTATGCTCAAAAAAGAAAAGGTTTTGGCAGATTAATTTGCATAAACACTGATAATTTAGAGGTTATCTCGGTTAAAAACATTGAATAAATGGGTGGAAACAGAAAAATACGCGAACAGATAAAACAAGGAGAAGGTATTCATCTTGATTTCAAACATAGTATAAGCGACTCCAAAAAAATTGCTCGTTCACTATCGGCATTTGCAAATACAGAAGGCGGAGCTTTACTTATAGGAGTTCGGGATAATGGAAGTATCGCAGGTGTTAAATCAGACGAGGAATATTATATGATAGAAACTGCATCGCTTGTATTTTGCAAACCAAATGTTGAATTTACTCATAAAATATGGAATATAGAGGGCAAAAATATTTTAGAAATAAATGTTACCTCAGGTACTAATAAACCTTATCTTGCTCCAGATTATCGAGATATTTATAGAGCATTTATTAGAGTAAATGATGAGAATTTTGTTGCTAGTAAAATTATTGTCGATGTATGGAAACGCAAACAAAAAGGATTTAAAGGCATTAAACTTATTTATGATGATGTCGTAGAAATACTATTTAACGAAATAACAGAAAACGGAAGCATTACAAAATCACAACTTACTCGAATTACTGGAATTAAAAGCCAAAAAGCAAATACTCTTTTAACAAATCTTATGTTAATGGAAATTATCGATGCCGAAATCAGCGAAAGCATTACCAAATTTATTTTCCATAAAAATTACCTCAAAGACCTTGAACAATGAAATATACCTACGAATATCCACGAGCATTAAATACAGTTGACATTATAATTATGGCTGCCAACAGTAAGATTTTATTAATAAAAAGACTTAACGAGCCTTTTAAAAATATGTGGGCTTTACCTGGTGGCTTTATCGAAATGGACGAAAAGCTTATAAACTCAGCAAAAAGAGAATTAGAAGAAGAAACTCATCTTAAAAACATTGAATTAAAGCAATTTAGGACATACGGCGACCCTGGACGTGATCCACGAGGCAGAAACATTAGCCTTGTGTTTTATGGAACTTGTTATTCTCCTTCTGATGCAAAAGCTGGAGACGATGCCTACGAAACTCAATGGGCTAATATTAAGACTTTGCCAAAAATGGCTTTTGACCATGAAAAAATAATTGAAGATTTTAAAAATTTTATCGGATAGAGTTTGCGAATATTTCTTAAAAAATCACTGGCTCACTCGGATTTAGCTTTTCTGCGATGTGATGCGATGTGCTAAGCCAGTCGAAGTGAGCTCGCTCTCGCTCGGTTGCAATCCGAGTGTTGGTATGTTTTTTATTTAAACGTAATGAACAGTTAGGATTCAATAATAATTTCTAATAAAATAATTCGAGAAATAGTGAGAAGATAATAAATATTTAGTTTATCACTGCACTCGGATAAATCCGAGCGAACAGTGGGTCTATGAGGTGTCGCAACATTGACGAAGTCAGAAAAAAAAACGTAAAACTATACAATTTTGAGATTTCTCCCTGCGGTCGAAATGACTAGATATATAGGAACTTACGAGAGGAGGGGTTTTATGGCGGCACAGCCGCCATAAAACCCCTCCCCAATAATTTAACTGCCAGTCATTTCGACCGCAGGGAGAAATCTCAAAACTTTTATCGGGAACTAATATAAAAAAAACCAACAAACCCTTACTCCACTTTAACAACCATTACTTTAAGAGTTTTATCGGATAGAGTTTGCGAATATTTCTTAAAAAATCTAATATTCTTAACAAATCCTCTGTCGAGCATATCATCACTAAAATAATAGAGTAAAATATATTCCTCATTTGGGTTATAAGAGAGTTTGTCTTTATTAGGGAAAGATGTAAAATGCTTAATCTTATCTTGAAATGATTCTATTTTGATACTATCACAAAAATCCACGTATCCTCTCAAAACTGTATTTCCGCAAGGCTCCATTTTTCCAATATCATTTTCAATAAAATCAATTACACTTTTACAGTCTTGACTAAAACATCCAAAATAAAATGCCGAATCTGGTTCATTAGTTTTATAAATAAATCCACGTGGGAATAATAAAACCTTTTCATCAGATAACACAATATCATTTGGATCAAGTCGCATTCTTCTATAGTTTTGCGAAACAGTATCTACTGAAGACAAAACAAATAAAGAACTAATAATAATTAACAATAAATATTTCATAATTTACATATAATTTACACATAATTAATAGCGGTAACAGGGTCTAAACTAGCTGCTTTACGAGCTGGGGCAAAACCAGAAACTATTCCAATTACCACAGAAATAATAGTTCCTGAAGCAATATTTTGTAAGCTTAAGGCAAAAGTAAGCGGAGTTATTCCTGAAACCAATAATGTCAGCAGCCAAACTAGTACTAAGCCAATAATTCCGCCAACAAGACTAAGCACAACAGCCTCGGTAAGAAACTGTGTAAGAATAAGATAAGACTTTGCACCAATTGCTTTTTGAATTCCAATTTGGCGAGTTCTTTCTTTAACAGAAACAAACATAATATTGGCAATTCCAAACCCTCCTACCAATATTGCAAAACCGCCAATAATCCAACCAGCAATATCGATAATTCCAAAAATACTATCAAGCCCTTTTGTTATCATACTAGCCTGATTAATAGCAAAATCATCTTCTTCCATTGGTTTTAAACGCCTAATTGTTCTCATAATAATGCTGAGTTCATCAATCAGTTGATTAACAGGGACATTTTCTTTAGCACTAACAGTTATAAATGGATTAAGAGCATCAGATTCCACATCAAAAATAGTTTTACCAAAATTTATCGGAGCAAGCACCATCATGTCCATGCTATTATTAAACATATCTTCGCCTTCTTTTGTAAAGACACCAATTACATTTAATTTACTACCACTTATTTCAATAGTTTTACCAAGCGGTTCGGCTCCTTGATACAGCTCTTGAGCAACAAAATCGCCAATTATCGCCACATTTTTACCTGTGTATGACTCTTGCTCACTAAAATACCTTCCTTTATCAATATTAAAATCGCGAATATTCCCATAATCGTGAGATGCAAACATAATCCCGGTATTTTCAACAGCAAGTTTATCGTATTTTACTGTTTTTGCAGTCGAAGCAACAAAAGCAACATTATCTGCAAAAACAGATCTGATTTTTACCAACTCAGCCTCATCAATTTTTGGTAAAGGACGCTGAACATACTTCCACCACGGATAATCGCTACCAAAAGACCACGGCCATTTTTGAATGTAAATTGTATTATTTCCAAGTGAGCTTACATTATCTCGTATTGTTCGCTCAAGCGAATCAATAGTTGTCATTACACTGATAATCGAAAATATCCCAATTGTAACGCCCAACAATGATAAAAATGTCCTTAACTTATTATTAATAAGCGAAGAAAAAGCAAATTTAATACTATCACCAATTAGTCGTAAAAATATCACAGGTTAAAAGTTTGAACAAAGATATGTAAAATTAATTGTTAAAAGATATTGTAAGAAAAATAAAATCTCTCATCATATCGGTTAGTATAAGAATAGTAGCCGACTGCGTGGCACTTTCCTGTCAAATTACACAAAAGTTGAAGTGAGCTATAACCCTTTAAACTACTGCTATTTGGACTATTATTGTCATACATTGTTGGCGGTTCGTTATTTATTTTCTAATGTTTCGATTAATTCGAAACATAGGGTGTCAATATTTTTCATTTTGGGATTAAAAGCTGAAACATTTGATAAAATGATTACGGCGTTTCTGTCTTCAAGGTTAATAGCTATGGAAGAAGAGTATCCTGCCGTTCCTCCATTATGCCAAAACAGTTTTTTTTCATTTTCAGATTTTAATATATGCCAACCTAAACCGATTTCCATCTTTTCGTTGACACTAAAAGTTGGCTTTCTGCTTAAGGCTAGTTCTTTGTTTTCAGGATTTAACTGAGCTTTAGCAAATTTTGCCAGATTTTCGGTAGTTGATAATATCCCACCCGCACCAAACAAAGCTTCAAAATCCCAATTAGCTACTATTTCTCCATTTGAATTTAGTCCTTTTACAAAGCTGTTGTTTAGATTATTTGAACTTGTAAATGAATTGGTCATCTTGTACTTTTCAAAAATTCTATCCTGTAGTAATTTTTGGAAACTTGTTTTTTGAGATACTCCAAGTGTATATCCTAATAACCCGGCTCCCAGATTTGAATAAGAATAAACTTTTGCAGGTTCACTTTCAAGTTTTAGCATGTTTTCAAGATATTCATTAAGTGCCTTTTCTCCGTAGTTCTTGTACGGATTGTGTTCATTAGTTAAATCCAAATTTTCAGGCAGGCGAGGTAATCCGGAAGTGTGATTGGCTAAACTTTCAAAAGTAATCTTCGTACTGTCTTTAAAAGGGAAAGGATAATAGCTGTTGATATAATCCGTCAATTTGATTTTATTATCTTCTACCAATGATGCTAAAACGGTTGATGTAAATACCTTCGTAATGGAACCAATTTCAAATATTTTGTTTTTATTGTCAATGGGTTTTATCGAGTCATTTTCTATTATTATTCCATAATAATTTGTTTCATAGTTATGAATTATGGCAACGGAAAGCTGCGTGTTATTTGGGAAATCTTTAGATTTTGAGAAAATTAAATTTGAAATCTCTGTTGGATAATTGCTCAAAGCATTAATTACCTTGCATTCATTTTCCTTTACTTCTTCATAAGGCTTTATAGAAAGTCCATTTATTTTATTTTGGTCATCAAGTGAGATATTAACCGATAAAATTGCACGTTCAAATTTAGTTTTATAATTTGCATAAGCGCCTTTCTGAAAGTTTATAAACTCTTTACTTTCGATTTTCCCAAATTCATTTTTCAAATCCATTAGAAACTGTTTAGTGTTCTCGAGAGGTAAAGCCTGCTTCATTTTAGACGAAAAACTATTGAAAATCCTATCATATTTTTCTGTATTATAATTCGTTTGAAAATTGTCAATTACAATTGAATAATTTTCAGTTTGAGCAAATAAGGCATTTGTCATTAGAGTTACTATCAAAAATAAGAGTAATCTTTTCATTTTGTTTTTGTTATAATTACCGCCATCATGCACCTAAATATTTATCATAAATATTTTTAGGGACATATTTTTTGATATAGTCTATTGCTTCTGTCGATGTTTTAGCAACAAAATAAAGCTCTCTATACGAGGGGTTTGCAAAATCTTCATTGTAAAAAACCTCAAGTTGCTCAAGTAGTTTATCATAAAACCCCTTGTGGTTTAATATTATAATTGGTTTGCTGTGATATTTTAGTTGTTTAAGCGTAATTGTTTCCAAAAGTTCCTCAAGAGTACCAAAACCTCCAGGCAATGCAATAAAAGCATCTGAATGAGACCGCATATACTCTTTTCGATCTTTCATGTCGGTTGTTATCACAAGTTTTTGCAATTTATCAGATACAATATTTTTGCGGTTAAGTCTTTCGGGAACAACGCCAGTAACAAAACAACCCGCTGCTGCCGCCGATTTCATAAGTGCCCCCATCAAACCAATTGTACCAGCACCATGTATCAAATCCATTTTATTCTTACCTAGCAAAACTCCCAACTCGTCAGCTAAAATATAATAGTCTTCACTCAAATCTTCACTAGAACTACAAAAAACACAAATATCCTTCATTATTATCAAGTATAAATAATCAACTAAAAACCAATCTCAATTAAAAAATAATTCCTGCTAAGATAATTAATATTATCTTAGTCGATAAAATTTTGAAAATAAATGAATAAAACACTAAAAATAATAATTGGGATTTTATTTTCTCTGTCGGCTCTCTTTATTGGAACAGGGACTTTAGTTGTTGACACAAAATTCTATTGCACTAATAATACGGGCAAAGACATGGTCATCTTGTGTCTAACTTCCGATAACGGCGGATTTGAAACAGTTGCTGAACCCGAAGAAAAAGTGCTTGTATTTCAATCTAAAAACTTAAAATTCAAAAATAACTCTTCCGATTTTTTAAAATTAGTGCAATCAATAAGCTTTATACAAAGTGGCGATACAACAAAAATAGAAGACCTAAATTGGAAATCAGAAGGCAGCAAACGAAAAAATGTGTTTAATCTGATTATTGAACCTTAGTTGCTATGAACATAAGTATTAATAATGTGTTTTGTTTCTAAGATTTTGCTGATTCGCAACAAATAAATAAAAATTAAAATAAATGAAACTATTTTTAAGTCTATCAATTTTATTCTTTTTTGTTTTTACAGGAAACATCAAAGGACAAAATATTTTAACAGGAAAATATGTAATTGAAACGCTGTCTAACGATAGCCTTGAAGGAAGACTTGCAGGCACAAACGAGGATTTAAAATCAGCAAAATTTTTAAGTGCCAAACTAGATAAATTCGGTCTCAACAAATTTTGGCCAACTTATTTGCAAGATTTTGAAATTATAACAGGCGTTTTACTTAATTCCAGCTCATTTTTAAGAATTAACAATAAAGAACTAATTGCCGAACAAGATTATTCCCCCTTTACATTTACTGGAAATGATGAAATTTCAACAGAAATTGTATATGTTGAAGACTTGCAAGATTCTAGTTTGTTTGTTGATGGAAAATGTATTTTGTACAGATTAGGAAATTCTGAAAATAAAAAAACACAATATCGGACACTGATAGAAATTGGAATTATGGCTCTCGAACGAGGAGCTGGAGCATTAATCATAGTCGCCGATACTAATTTAGGTGCAAACACAGAATTTTATCCATTTATATATAATAGATCTTCTTCACAATTATCCTTACCAGTAATTCAGATAAGCAGAAATACACTAACTGAATTATTGCGACAAAAAGGATATTCTGGTAATAAATACGATGCCTCTCTTTTTGATTTTTTAATTTCAAAACAGACAATTCTTAATTTGGAGATGAGTATCAAAACAAGCGAAAAACTCGGAACAACATATAATATTGCAGGGTTTATCAATTCAAAAACATCTGATGATTGGATTGTTATTGGAGCACATTACGATCATTTAGGCTTTGGCGGATACGACTCAGGCTCAAGAAAACCAGAATTACATGAAATCCACAATGGTGCTGACGACAATGCCTCCGGTGTGGCAGTTGTTATGATGCTAGCAGAATATTTTTCAAAACACAGTCCTGAAGTAAATATAGCTTTCGTACTTTTCGGTGCCGAAGAACAGGGCTTGCTTGGCAGCAAATATTTTGTGCAAAATATGCCTGATACGATATCAAAAATTAAATGTATGTTAAATTATGATATGGTAGGACGCTTAGGAGATGCAGGATTATCCATAATGGGAGCCACAAGTGCAAGCCAATTTGATTCTGTTCTTAATTTGTTACAATCAGACAATTTGAAAATAAATGCAGGTGGAGGAGGTTTTTCTGGTTCTGATCAAGCATCTTTTTACTCAGAAAAGATACCCGTAATGTTTTTTAGCACAGGAATGCACACCGACTATCATACCCCTTTTGATGACATTGATAAAATAAACTTTGATGGATTATTAAGCATTACAAATCTGTCCATTTTACTAATAAATGAGCTCGCAGACACAAATTTAAGTCTTAATTTTGTCCAGTCTGAACAAGCACAAAAAGCTCGTCATGGTGGAGAAATGAAAGTAAAGCTTGGGATAATGCCCGATATGACTTCACGAGGCTCTGACGGCTTAGGAGTTGACGGAATAAGCCCA